>JBFWYF010000009.1:0-27604 GCA_050186685.1 Pirellulaceae bacterium | reverse complement strand
CGATCCAGCACATAGATCCGACCTGTCGGGCTCAATCGCTCGCGAAGATGCTTCAGCAGCGTGGGGCCGTGGAACAGGAGATGATAGGTGTCCAGGAAATAGACGGCGTCGAGCCGATCGGCGGGAAGGTGCGGGTCGCCCCGGTCGGTAAGCAGAGCGGGCAAATTCACACCGGGAACTGCAGGCGGCCTTTCGTCTTTCTGGGTGGCCCATTCCTCGAGCACGATATCGATTGCTTCCGCGCGCGTCGCTTGCAGAACGGGCGCTACGAGTTTGCGCCCCTCTCCCAGAGCAACGAACGCCACACGACGGACTTCCCGATTCCCGGGCGCCGTCAGGAATTCGATCGCTTGTGCCGGCACCGGCGGCGCCACATCGGGATCGCTGCCCGGTTCCTCGAGATCACGAGGCCGCTGGAAGACGAGCACGAACGATTCCTTGGCGTGCCACTTGGCATCCAGGAATTCGACGAAATGGAATCCTTCTTCCCGAGCTTCCCGCACGACCGTGGTTTCCGCGATCCAGAAATGCTTTGGACCTCGGTCGGCACGCGGCACCCAGTCGATCAGGGTTCCCAGCCGCTGGTCGACGACGACCAGATAGCCGCCAGGCTTGAGACCTTTCCAGATGCCGCGGAGCACCTCGCGCGGCTGCGTGACGTGGTGATACACGAAATGCATGAAGGCCATATTCACCGAATTCGCCGGCAGCGCTGGATCGCTGGTTGTTCCCAGGACCGCTTCCACCTGGGTCAGTTTTTTCTGCGTCGCCCCTTCTTTAATCGACGCCACCTTGCCTTCGTCGATTTCCTCCGAGACCACCTTGCCCATCGGACCGACGATGTCCGCGAAGACCCAGGTGTCCGAGCCACTCCCCGCCCCGATGTCGGCAATGACGGCCCCTGCCCCGACCTGCAGATGGCTGGCGATCGCCTTCAGGGACTTCTCCCGCTGTGCGTGGTCTTCCTTGCTCCGCTTCTTGGATTTTGCCGCGGGCGTCTGCCCGAACGCCGGCGAAAACACCACGGCCAGTACCAAGGCTCCGGCCAGCATTCGCAGCGCCATAGTCCGCAACATCGTGCATGCTCCTCAAGCAGCCAGTGGGGTCCCGTCACGATGCGAACATTGTGTCAAACGACATCGAGGTCCGAAAGGTGACGATGCCCCGGCTACTTGCCACCCGCCTTCAGGATAGGCAGACCGGCGGCGATACGGGCCCGGATTCGCTCAACGTCGGGAAAGGTCGCCTCCGGATCGGATGCCAGGTCAAACACCTCGGTCACGAGCTCGCCGCGCAAACTGCTCGCATCGGAATCATCGAGTTGCTTGCCGACAACCGGGCCGGCCAGGTAGATGTCGTGGTCCAGTCCAATCACGGCTTGGCTGACAACCTTACCCCCCACGCGCAGACCGCCATGGTTGTACTCGCAAAGCACGTAACCCGAGACGTGCAAGTCTCCGAGCACGACAATCGGAGCACCCCGTTTATCGACTTGCTGGGCAGTCAAGGAACCGTCGACGAACAGGAGCGGACCGCCGTCGAAGTCGCGGTTCCGAACGGAGCCGCGCACGGTCAGGTCGCCGGGAACGACAATCGCCACCACGCCCTGCGATTCGAGCTCGTCGGTCCAATCAAGCACCAGGTCCCCCGGGATTTCCGCTTTCGCGGGGAGGACCAGTACCTTGCGGCGCGGATGGTCGCGCAGGCTAATATCGACCCATTCACGGAACGCTGCAGGATGCTCAAATCGCCGCAGCGCCACGCGTTGCGTCAGATCGGCGCGCCAGGGCGCAATGGCCACGATCATTCCCAAAGCCAGCAGAGACATTCTCGGGTCCTGTTTTGAAGGCGAAGCAGAAGGGGCACCCGACAGTCGCGGTCAGTCCGTACGGCCGGCCACAACTCGCTACCGCCGGACCGGTGCCCGTTTGCATCTCATTCCCTGACGCGGCCGTACCGAAACAGCGAGGTTGCTTTTTTTTCAACCCGTGTGACCATTCCCTCTTAATGGGGACCAAACTCTTGACGGCAGGAGGCCAGAAACTCGGGGCCGAACCCATGGATCCAGAATTGCCCGCGCCGCTCGTACTCGACCGATAGTCCGTCCACCGGAGCCAGCCCCACGATCATCAGCAGCGCAAAGGCGAGCGGCCACACAATGCCACCCCACCAGAATACGCCCAGCAGTGTGGCAACAGCCACCACGGCCAACCGCACGAGGTACCGCGCGCGTGCGTGGCGGGATGAAAGGTAGAAGGAGAGATGGCACACGCGTCGCCGCAGGACGAGCCGAAAGGAGGGAGCCCACTCAAAGCGTCGCGTCCGCAGCTCGCGTGGGCGGGCGGGCCGGTTCGTGGCCACACAGCGGTTCGGCAGTACCGCCTGGTCGTAAACGACCAGACAATCGCCATCGACGAAGATCTCTCGCGATGGCTCGAGGTCCAGAACGATTTCCTGCGGCGGTGCGTAGGGATTGGGGTCCATGTTCACTTCGCCGGCCCTGGGGTGACTCGACGCCTTCTCTTCCGTTATACACAGGAAGAGGTTGACCGATCACCTGCGGCCCTGCATGTCTGCAGAGCCGGGGAATGCCTGCCTGGCTGGCGACGAGCGCTGAGGCAGGAGCACGCAAGTCGGCAGGAGCACACAAGATGACATCCACTGCGGGCGTCCTCGTCAGTGACTTCGATGGCACGATGACGCGCCATGACTTCTACAAACTGGCGGTTGGGGAACTGCTGCCGGAAGGCGTGCCGGATTACTGGGCCGAGTATCGCGCGGGAGAGCGAACGCACTTTGAGGCGTTGCAGGCCTACTTCGCCGAAATCCGTGCCGGAGACGACGAGGTGGATGCCCTGATCGGTCGCATGGAACTGGATTCCCAGCTGCCCGATGCCCTGAAGTCCCTGCGGCAGGCGGGGTGGCGGGTGGTGGTCACTTCGGCCGGCTGCGAGTGGTATATTCGGCGGCTCCTGAGACCGCTCGGCGAGGACATCGAGGTCCATGCCAACCCCGGACAGTTCGTTGCGGGCCGTGGTCTGCTCATGGAGATGAATCGCGAATCGCCCTACTGGTCGCCGACGCTGGGCGTCGACAAGGTGGCCGTCGTACGTCACTATCTCAAGTCCGGCCGGGTGGTGGCGTTTGCGGGGGATGGATTCCCGGATGTCGATCCAGCCCGACTCGTTCGCGATGACCTGCGATTTGCGAGAGGAGACCTGGCGGCGGTTCTGCGGGCCGAAGGTCGACCTTATCACGCGTTCGACACCTGGTCGGAAATCGCCTCGCACCTGTTAGGGGGAAGAGGGTGACATGCTGCGACCGACCCAGATCACGATTCCGACCCTGGTTCGCGTTAAACCGGGTGCTCTGGATCGCGTGGGCCTTTACCTGGCCCGGGACTCGCGCCGCTCGGTGGCGTTGCTGGTCAGCCAGGGGCTGCCGGCACCGATACAGGAACGGCTGAGGAAAGGCCTGTTGGACGAGGGAATCCAGCCCGCCGCGTGGCTCGAGGTGAAAGATAACGACCTGGAAGCGGCGACGCGTCTGTTCGCGGAACTGCCGAGCTCGGTAACGGCAATCGTGGGAGTCGGTGGGGGCAAGGCGCTCGATTTAGCGAAGTACGTCGGTTTCCTCGGACGCCTGCCTTACTATGCCGTGCCCACTTCGCTCTCAAACGACGGCTTTTGCAGTCCTCAGTCCAGTCTGACCATCGCGGGCCGACGACGTTCGCTCCCCGCCGCAATCCCCTATGGCGTCGTGATCGATACGGAGGCTTGTCAGGCCGCTCCTCGGATCCTCACTCTGTCCGGAGTCGGCGACCTGGTAGCCAAGCTTACCGCCGTGCACGATTGGAAACTCGCGTTCCACCGCGCCGGCGAGTTCGTTCATGATTTCGCGGCGCTGCTCTCCGACGGTTCCATTCACGCCTATCTCAGCCGCCCGGCCTTCGACCTGGAGGGGCTGCGGCTTCTTGCCACGGCCCTGTTGCTCAACGGGATGGCGATGGAGATGTGCGGGACCTCGCGACCGGCCAGCGGCAGCGAACATCTGATCTCGCATGCGTTGGACGCCACGTCCGTTCGCCCGCGACTGCACGGCTTACAGGTAGGCGTAGCGACGTACCTGGTCAGCATCCTTCAAGGCGCCCACACCCAGCGCATCGCGGAGCTGTTTGCGGCGACCGGCTTCTGGGACGCGATCGCTCAGGACCCGTTCTCCCGCGCGGAGTGGCTCACGGCGGTACGCGTCGCCCCAACACTGAAAGCAGATTTTTACACCGTGCTGGCCAGCCGGGACGTGTTGCCCGAAGTGGAGCGCCTGCTGCAACAGGATCCCCATTTGAACCGGTGTTTCGTGGACTGAGTTACCGAGGATTCGGGACCGGCGCGGCTCTGGCCGTTCGTCCCGCCCGATACGCCAGCGGACTCCCCTGACTTGAGAAGGAAATTCACCCATGATCGACAACCTGCGCTTCGCAATGGCCGTCGGGCTGGTCGGAGTACTGTGCCAAGCGGAATCTCCGTGCCACGCGGAGTCTCCGGTTCCCGCCCCACGGGAGTGGCTCCTGATGGTGGACGACCACTGGATCGAGTCCCACGAGAACGTTCGCCGGGTGCTCCAGCAGCCGGTCAAGCACCCAGGTAACCCGCTCATCCACGGCGACCAGCCCTGGGCTCGTCATCCGTATTGCTACGGCACTGTGCTGTATGACAAACCCACCTCGAAGTTTCAGCTCTGGTACATGAGCTACAACCAGGGCTATCCGTTGCAGGATCGCACGCCGGTGCTGTATGCGACAAGCGGAGACGGCGTCGCCTGGCAACGACCGCCCCTCGGTTTGTTCGAGTTTCGCGGGTCCCGCGAGAACAACATCGTGTTATCTCACTACGGCCACCATGACCTGTACTCGCCAAGTGTGGTGCGGGATGATCGTGAACTGGATCCACGACGCCGTTACAAGATGGTCTGGTGGGATTTTCCCAAGGGTCCTCAGGGATACCAGGACGATGGCATGTGCGTCGGGTTCTCGCCGGATGGCATTCACTGGGAAAAGTACGCGGGTAATCCGGTCCTGCCGGCGCTGCAGCGGGAACGATCGATCAGCGACGTCATGTCCGTGATGTACGACAGCCGCGCCGAGAAGTTCGTGGTCTATGCGAAGGGGTGGGCGGAGCCCTGGCCTGCGTTCCGCCAGATCGTACGAACAGAGAGCACCGACTTCGTGCATTGGACCGAACCCGAAGTGGTACTGCGCCACGCATTCAACGAACAGGATCCTCAGTCGTACGGGATGGTCGTCAGCCAGTACGAGAGCGTTTACCTCGGGCTCCTCTGCTCCTACAAGAAACCGGGCAATGAGACCATCGACATTCAGCTCGCGATCAGCCATGACAACCGGAACTGGGCTCGCGTGGCGGACCAGACCACGTTTCTACCGCTGGGGCCCGCCGGGAGTTGGGATGACGGCATGCTTTTCTGTGCCCCCTTGCTCGTCCATGGCGATGAGGTACGCCTTTACTATGGCGGATGGGATGGCCCCCACAACACAAAGGCCCGCAGCGCGGGAATTGGGCTGGCAACGCTGGCCAAAGATCGCTTTGTATCGCTACAGGCCACCGCCAATCCTGGGATTGTGACGACGCGGTTGTTTGCTCCTGTCGACGCGCGCCGACGCCTGCACGTCAATGCCCATGCGGAGGGCGGGTCGGTGCGCGCGGCGGTTCTGGATGAGTCCGGCGAGCCGATTGCGGGTTATCGCGCCGAGGATTGCATTCCGCTCCGGGCGGACGGATTGCATCAGACGGTGGCGTGGCAGGGCGGCAACGAATTGCCGCGGGGGCGCGCGCTGCGATTCCGCTTTGTGCTGGATAGCGCGGCCCTGTACGCCCTGTGTCTGGAGCCGTGATGGCTCGCTGCCGCAGAGTGGGATGCCGGAAGCACTTGCGGGCGGCCCGGCGAAGAAAGCGGACGCGTCCATCCGGCACGGGAGTTGCGGCATTAAAAAGAGAGAGACGAATGCCACGGCTATCCCGACGGCCGGATAGCCTTACTTTCCTAGCACCCCCTCACGGGCGTGTTGGATACATAAGGAGAATGACAATGGCAGCCAAAGGAAAACATGGCTCGATGAAAAGCAGTGTGAAACGTCGAACGGTCAACCGCGTCAGCGGCAGTTCGAGCGGTGGCGGTGCTCCGACCCAGGAACAGGACGTCAAGCGACGCCTCGGTAACTTCACGGGCGCGGGCGAGCATGCACGGGTCGGAGGGCGGACGTCCGGCATCGTTGGCCAACGGAAAGATGCCTTCAAGACGAACAAAGGCCGTAGCAAGGCGAAATAGCCGGTCAGAGATGTTTCGCCGTGGAGGTGGGACGTGCCGTGACGAGATGGCTCGCGCGGCGCGACTCGCCTAACCCGCGCGAGACGAGGGTGAGTTTCGGCGGAAAACCGGGCAGTTAATTCAATTCCGCTAGCGAGCGACGGACACCGCTTCTGCGTAGGCGAGTTCCCCGCTGCGGCCGTCGTAGTACTGGAAGACAACTTGCGGATGCGGGTAGGCGACCCAGCGCTCATCCCCTAGTTTCTGCGGCATGTTGAAGACGTTGTTGACCTGGACCACGCAGTAGTGTGGATAAAGTCGTTCGAGGCGAGGCAGATCGGGCAGGATGTAGCTGCTCCAGCGAATGTCGCACTCCCGTGGGCCGAATTTCCACTTGCCTGTCGCGGGCCGGTTGCTCTCGTCATTGGCAGGAACGTGATTGACGCTATTGTGGGGCCCGCAGCAGAACTCCCAGATATCGTCCGTAATGCGGATGGCGAAACTGTTGTGCAAGTCGCCGGTCATGACAAATACCTTTTTGCCGATCCGTTCCCATTCGGCAATCACTCGCTCGCGTTCATCAAAGAAGCCGGTCCACGACTCTTCCTTGTTCTCTGGATTCAGTTCAGCGCCCCCGGAGCCGGTATGCGGGATCATGAACGGGACCGTTGAAATGACGAAAAAAAAGTCCGCGTCGCTCGCGCGCATGGACTGAAGCAGCCAGTCGCGCTGGTGATGCCCGATCATCGAGACGCCCGGCCTATCACGCTGCGTGACGTCGTGCAACATCCGGTCGCCGCGCGTGTCGAGCAGGTAGAATTCGCAGTTCGACACGCGGAATTTTCCATAACTACGGCGCCCGATGGAGTAACTGACTTCGTCGGTGACGCGGGCCGGCATGTGCAGCCGCACGGTGTGCCGGTCGACCACTTCCACGATGTCGTAAACAGCCGAGTTCTTGTGACCGCGGTCATCATCGAAGCGGATGTCGTCGACGCCGGCCTGAGGAGTGCCCCAGTGCACATGCAGATTCAGCATTTCCTGCAGCGGTAGTTGCGTGAAGTCCGTTTCGGGGTCGGTGAGCAGGTTACTGCCAGCCTGCATCCGCGCGCGTCCGAAATGGACCGGGTGTGGGAACGCCAGCGGGTTCGCCCAGCCGAGGTAGTCGTTCCACGCCTGCACGCCGATATCGCGAAACACGGTGCGGCGGTCTCGCCGGCCGGGTTCACCGGACGCATAGATGTCGTTGACCAGTTCATGGTCGTCGAAGGTGAACATGCTGGGAACGTGGCGATGCCACTTGGCGAGCTCCACTCCCCGGCTCAAATAGAGCTTGTAGTTTTCCCAGACCCCGACCAGGGCGGGCATGACCTGGACGGAGCGCGGCAGTTGCTCCGCGCCGTGGGCGAGCCGCCAGGCCTCGGGAGGGTAGCCGCGCAGTTCTTCATACAGCCAGTCCCCATTCATGATGTGAAAATGGACTTTGCTCGCCCAGTCGCGATTGAGGTTCTCATACGTCGGGGCGCGGTGCCCCACTCCGCTGGCCGGATTCTGATTGGCGCAGGAGCCGATCTCGAACCGGAAGTTAAAGAGGCCCTTTGGATTGTGCGGCACATTGCGGGTCCGATCGGCGCTGGGCAGGGTTCGGAAACTGCCCGGAAGTCCATGGGGCCGGTCGTTGACCAGAATCTCATAGTAGTAGCGAGTGTCCGGAATCAGGCCGGTCAGGCGAGTCGTCCCTGTGTTGTCGTGCTCCCAAGAAGTCGTAGCCGGCGCACTAACCTGCTCCAGTCGTTCGGCGCGGGTGCCGTAGCGAACGGTGAACTGACCGGGTACGGAGGTGCGGCCCCATATCGCCATGGAATGGCTGGTCGGTTGGCCAAGCATGGGGCCATGGGTGAGCCGAATGGCATCCGTCTGCGCGGCCAGCGGCAGGGCGGCCAGCACGAACATGGAAAATACGCGACAAGCTGTGGTGGCCCACAAGCGGGTGTGGGATGAGCCCAGCGGGAATGCTACACCGGTGACCATATGTCGCTTCACAAAAGAGAAGGAGGTTGGCGCGGAACGGGGCCGCTCCTAAGCTGAGGCCTGGCCGTCTCGCGGATGCGTCTCGCGGCCGGATTATCGACAGCTCCTCCGACAGAAACAAGCACTTCCGCTTATGAAATACATCGTGTTGCTCTATGCGGCCGAAGGTGCCTGGCCTCCAGACGAGCACCGTGTGGCGCTGGCCGAATCCGTCCAGTTGTGCCACGAGCTCCACGCACGCGGACAATACTGCGATGCGGCTCCCCTGCAGCCGCCCTCGACGGCGGTCCGCGTTCGGGTGCGAGGCGGGGAGCGGCTGGTCACGGATGGGCCGTTTGCCGAAACGAAAGAGCATTTGGGTGGTTACTTCGTGATCGATGTGGCCAGCCGGGAGGAGGCGGTGGCCGTCGCGGCCCGCATACCGGGCGCCCGCCGGGGTACGGCCGAGGTCCGTCCCATCCATGAATGGCCCGCCGGCTCGGGCGGTTCTTCGTGAAAACGTCTCTGCCCCGTCCGCTAGCCCGCCTTTAGATCCCTCACGATTCTCCTGGACTGGTTCGCTCCCTTCCCCCAGGAACCGGAAGCGGCGCTAGGATTCCCGAGATCGCTGGCGTACGACAAACCAACAAGCCAGCGCCGCGGCGCCGATCACCAGGCCCACCTTCCAAGCTGGATCGGCAACCGCCGGCGGTATGGCGACGACGCCATCCGTATCGGCCAGAGCCGGTTGCCGTACGTAGCGGCCATCCGCCGGCACGACATGGTCCCAATTGTCGAGCAAGGCGGCGAGTCCGTCCGATAGCTGGTCCCCGTACAAGGCCACGCCGTGTCCCGTTCCGGCGACGTGCGGGTTCAATGCGGCCAGCCGCTCGATCGAATCCCGAGCCGCGCTCCAGTCCGTCGTGTAGTAAGCCGGCGGCCGCCAGACCTGGGGCCATTTCGCCAGGGCGGCTACGGCGGACTCCTGGCGCGTCGTCACGAACGCGTCGCCGGCCAGCAAGATCCGATCGGCATCGCGAAAGAACGAGACATGTCCCGGTGTATGTCCCGGAGTGGGGATCCACCGCCATTGAGGCAGCCCCGGAATCGAACGATCTGGCGGCAGCGGCAAGGCTCGTCGCCCCACGTCGACGGGACCGCGCGGATACAGTCGAGAAAGAAAGGACATGACCCCTCCACCTACGGTCGGGTCGGGCGGTGGATAACTGGATCGTCCGGTCACATACGGCAACTCCAATTCGTGCGCATAGACCGGCACATTCCACTGTTCCGCGAGATCCGCCAGCGCACCGACATGGTCGAAATGACCGTGGGTCAGCAAAATGGCTGCTGGACAGGAATCGGGGCCGAACCGCTGGGCCGCCGCACGACGAATCGTCGTCGCGGTAAAGGGCAGACCCGCATCGACGAGTACCCAGGACCGGCTCGGCGTGGAGGGTACCCCGATGAAGTACGCGTTGACGATCGGCTGGACGAGCCTTGCCACACCGGGTGCGATTTCTTCCATCGCACCGGACCCGGAAAGAGGCGTCATCAAGCTGCTGGCCCATGTACTCGGAGCAGATAGCTGCGGGGGGGCTGGGGCGTCCATGGCGTTCTCCTCGCATTCCAATGAACGAAGACGTGGCACGCGGAGCGAAAGCAATTCGCATGCCCGCGCGCAGCGGGACCAGCCCAGAAGGATGCTGGCGCGGAGGAAGCCGTCGATGTAGGTACTCGAGCGGACCATTCGACTGCCAACGACAG
Organism: Pirellulaceae bacterium; assembly: GCA_050186685.1. Classification (GTDB taxonomy): domain Bacteria; phylum Planctomycetota; class Planctomycetia; order Pirellulales; family Pirellulaceae; genus CAZFLF01. Next base: position 17,506 of record JBFWYF010000009.1, on the reverse strand, counting down.
GCGGTGCTGGCCGCGAAATGGCCGTTCCGAATTCCCGACGCCTTACTCCAGGGTGACCGCGAACGCCTCGGCGCGGTCAAGATGCAGGCGGACCAGGTACGATCCGGCGGGCAAATCCTTCATCGTCCGCTCCTTCCATGCCACCGGATGCCGCAGGGCGTCGCTCGTGATCGCCACGGCGTCGTCCCTCGTGAATCCGCGCAGCCGAAATCCGTCCGCGCTGAGCAATTCGACACGCAGTGAGCCCCCGGCCGCGTCCGCGTTAACGTACAAGGCGCGCGTCGGGTCGAGGTCGATCGGCCTGAGAGTCACTTGACCGATATGTTCCAGCGGCTTTTTGAGCGTCGCCTGCGCACTGCTGTCGACGGGCCGAATTCCGGCGAATCGGTCGAGCGGGAGACTGGCCATCCCGACGCCGCTCTGCTGGCTGTCGCCGTCCAGCGCACTGCCCGCCCCAATCGCGCCGCTCGTGTAGGCGCCATAATAAAACCGGATTTCGTCGGCCAGGACGACCGGCGTCGAATTCGTAAAAATGCCGCCACTAGAGAACGCCTGGGACTCACTCGGCAGAAACGGCGTATCGCGGAAGGGCCGTTCCCACTTCACACCATCGCGGCTGATCATCAATTCGATATGCATGAGGTCTGCCTTCGTGCCCACGCGCTCGCCGCGGGCTCGCAGGATCTGGTTGAGCGAGAAATAGCACCCCCGATGATAAAACACCGGCGCCGTATGGAATTCGATATCGGGTGAATCCAGATCGTCGGGCGTGCAAACGATCTCCGGTGCCGACCAATCCAGGAAGTTGTCGCTCTCGACGCGGGCCATCGCGTGCTTCCACGCAAGTCCTCCGTCAGGACCGTTCAGCCAGCACTTGCCGTAGGCCACATACTTCCGTCGTGGCGTATCGAAGAGCACATCGACCGCGTCCGACATCGAAAGGGGTATCGGCCACGCTTTGCGGAGAAAGTTCTTGCGCGCGTCCCAGGCCTCGCGATACGGGAGTTCGTCGACGAACGGGGGGCTTAGCCGCTGGCCTCCGTACGCGGTCTTGTTGAGCGGATTCCGGGGGGACTTCGTCCAGTGGACACCGTCGGGAGAAAATGCAGCGAAAAATCCCGTCCACTCCTGGCCCTGAGCATCCTTGCCGAAATCCGTATAGAGCATCTTATACCGACGCGCAGCGTCGCGATCGGCGGGGTCGACGAGCACCGAGTTTGCATAGCGGTGACCGTAGCCGCCTTCGCCCACCAGTACGATGTTCGTCTCGGGGTGCTGTCCCGAGTCGGGATCACGCTGATTGTGGAAATCGTGCAGCCGGAACTTCGGCTTGGTGAAGTGCACGCCATCGTTCGACTCGGCATAGCACACGACGCTGATGCGGGATTTGCGCTCGTCGCGATGGCCGCTGTAAGCCTGGTACCACAACTGATATCGCCCGGAGTCCGCGTCGCGGTAAATGCTTGTCCAGCCAATAGCCATTTCCCACGGCTGATCCTCGCGGACCAGGGGATTCGACGCATGCAGGCGGGCGGGATGAAAGACGCGGCGCGTGCCAGCCCGGTAGAGCACATGATGATCGTCGACCAGCAGCAGGTGTACCGGATTGACGGCGACCGCGGTGCCCCCCGTGGCGAACACGAGAAGCAATGCGGCGGCCTGGCAAGTCCGCTTGGGCAGCAGAGGACAGGTCGATGGCATTCGCAGCAATCTCCAAACTTTGTACGGCAAGCCACTAGACAAGCTGGAGGCCGACCGAGTTGTGAGGTGGGAAGGTGGCCGTCACCCGTTTGCAGGCACGAGGGGTCGATATATGGTAACGGACCGTCCGGGCTGCCCAACACGGGGCGGGACGCGACAGGACGGCGAATACAGGAGTCCGTATGCGATACCTCCTCTTGGCCCTCGCCACGGCAGGCTTGCCGTCGTGGTGGTCGATCGGTGCCGAGCGACCGGCGCAGCTGATGACGACCACGGGGGGGATCGTGTTCGGAATCTGGCCGGACAAACCTCCACGACCGGCGCCGACGTTATTCGTCCTGGCGGCGTCGATTTCCGAGACGCTGGAATCGGCGTACTTCCGGCAGGCGGGCGAGATGCTCGCACGGGAAGGCTGGATGCTCGTGTCCGTCGACTTGCCCTGCCATGGCCGTGAAGTGCGAACCGGTGAAAGCGCCGGATTGTCCGGCTGGCGCAGTCGCGTGGACCGGGGCGAAGACGTTATGGCCGACGTCACGCAGCGGCTGCGTGGAGTGCTGGACTATCTACTCATGGAGCGGCTCGCCGATCCGGCCCGGATTGCCGCGTTGGGCACATCCCGCGGCGGCTTTGCCGCGTTGCACTTTGCGGCGACCGACCCCCGCGTGGCGTGCGTAGCCGGCTTTGCCCCGGTAACCGATCTGGCGCACTTGTCCGAATTCCGCGGGGCGGCCGAACTCGCCCTGGTCGGGCAGCTGGCACTGAACCGCCAGGCGGACGCGCTTGCCGGACGCGGCGTCTGGCTCGTCATCGGAGACCGGGATGCCCGTGTCAGTACCGACTCGGCGATCGCTTTGGCTCGCCAAGTGACTGCCTCGTCGCTGCGTCTCGGGCGGCCGGCACGTGTGGACTTGCACGTGATCGCCGAGCCGAAAGGGCATACGGTGCCGGCGGGCTATGCGGAGCTTGCCGCTCAGTGGCTGCGAGCCCAGTTTCCTTGACCAGCCGCCAGGGCCGCTTTTTTGGATTAATCCGTAGCCGCAGCAGACAGCTGCGAGACGACCTCGTGTGCCCGCTCACCTCCATCAGCAGTCTGCGCAGGCAACGGGGCCGTGGCCGGACCAACGGCATGGACAAGCCGTTAATGTCGACCTAGATTCAACGGTTCCTGCCAAGAGTGAGCTGCCCTTCCGCCCTACACGAGTGCCGAGATCCTAGAGCTGCCCATGCTAATTCGCACAAACCAACCGTCCCTGAACCGCATTCGCGACAAGGTCGAACAGGGTCAGCGGCTCACCCTGGACGAGGGCCTGTTCCTGTACGATCCGCAGACACCCCTGCACGAGGTAGGACAGCTGGCGAATCAGGTCCGCGAACGGCTGAATGGCAACCACGCCTACTACAACATCAACACGCATCTGAATCCCACAAACGTCTGTGTCTACCGATGTACGTTCTGTGCGTTCCGTTCGGATCTGCGCGATCCGAAAGGTTACGTGATGACCGACGAGCAGATCTTGGCGCGGGGGCAGGAGGCCGTGGCGAATGGGTGTACCGAAATGCACATCGTGGGTGGATTGCACCATCAGAAAAAGTACGAATGGTACGTGCATCTCGTCCAGATCTTGCACGAGACGTACCCGGAGCTGCATTTGAAGGCATGGACGGCGGTCGAAATCAACTGGTTCGAGTTCCTGACGCGGCGAAGCGTGCGCAGTATTCTCGAGGACATGGTTGCGGCGGGGCTGGGCAGCATGCCGGGGGGTGGAGCCGAGATATTCCACCCCGAGGTCCGCGGTCAGATCTGCGAACACAAAGCCGACTCGGCGAAATGGATGGAAGTGCACCGCACGGCCCATCAGCTTGGTTTGAAGACCAACTGCACGATGTTGTACGGGCACATCGAGAACGCGTTCCACCGGGTCGACCACCTGATCCGGCTGCGCGAACTCCAGGATGAAACACGCGGATTCCAGACGTTTATCCCGCTGGCTTTCCATCCGGATAACACCGGACTGGCACATATCCGCAAGCCCTCAGCGCTGATGGACTTGCGGACGATGGCGGTCAGCCGGCTGATGCTGGACAATGTGCCGCACATCAAAGCGTACTGGATCATGTTGGGGATCGGGACGGCGCAGGCCGCCCTGGCTTATGGCGCGGACGATATCGATGGGACGGTGCGCCACGAGCTGATTTATCACGATGCGGGCGCGACGACGCCCGAGTTACTGACGGTCGACTCAATTCGCCGGTTGATCACCGAGGCCGGACGGGAGCCCGTCGAACGCGATACGTTATATCGGTGCATTGTCAGGGACCCTGCCAATCCCGCGGTGTGGCGCGCAGGACAGGCAGTGGAACAGGTTTTGCAGACGGCGTGACGCTCCCCGTTGGCGGCCATTTCAGGCCGGATACGGGGTTCGGCTGTACAGGGCACTGGCCGAAAACCAAATTGCCAAACGTGAAGCGGTTCCCCATGTCCCCTCTCCCGGTACTCCGGGAGAGGGCCAGGGTGAGGGCCCTACGGTTTTAGGACAGAGCCCTGATTCCGTCGCGCGACGTCGCGGCGGGCGGACACCGTTCCCCGCAGTGTGGGAGGTAAGAACATGGCTCGCTGGCCGCGGCAGATGTGGACGTCCCTGTTTACTTACGGGGCGGTATTCATTCTGTTTCCACTGCTCGCACTGTTGGCCTATGCCTGGGTGCAAGGATGGATTTTTTAGACATGGGAACCAAGGAAGAGCTGCAGGGCCACCTTCAGCAGGTCGGTCAGGAACACCTGTTGCGACACTGGGATGCCTTGACGGCGCCGCAGCGAGAGAGCCTCGCGCGGCAGATCCAAAGCCTGGACTTCACGGCACTGCGGCGGTTTGTTACCGGAGCGGATGACACGCCGGATTGGGCGCAACTGGCCGAGAGGGCCGCACCTCCGCGGGCAATCCGTCGCCAAATCGCTGCTAACGAGATCTCCCAGGAAGCGGCGCGGAAGCGTGGCAACGAGGCGCTGGCGGCCGGGCAGATCGGCATGATCCTGGTCGCCGGTGGGCAAGGTACCCGTCTGGGATTCTCGCAGCCAAAAGGCATGTTTCCCATTGGGCCCGTGTCAGGACGTACCTTATTCCAAGTGCTGGTCGATCGCCTGACCGCGGTCGCACGTCGGCACCGAGTTCGTATTCCTCTGTACGTTATGACCAGTACGGCGACCCATGACGAAACCGTCGGCTATTTCGAGAGCCAGCAGTGGCTGGGCCTCGATCGAGCGGACGTGTATTTCTTCCGCCAAGGGATGCTGCCGGCGGTGGATCGACGAACGGGCCAGGTGTTGTTGTCGGCTCCGGACGAACTGGCCTTGAGTCCGGACGGGCACGGTGGCATGCTGGCGGCGTTGTCGAACAGCGGTTGTCTGGCGGATGCTCGCCAGCGAGGAGTGACTGTGTTCTTCTATGGCCAGGTCGATAATCCCCTCCTGCAGGTGTGTGACGCCGAGTTTATCGGTTACCACCTGCTGGCAGGTTCCGAGATGACGACTCAGGTGGTCCAGAAGCGGTTTGCCTTGGAGCGGGTGGGCAACGTCGTGGACCTGGACGGGAAAACGCAGATTATCGAGTACAGTGACCTGCCTCAGACGGTGGCTGAGCGGACGAACGCGGACGGGTCGCTGTATCTGTGGGCGGGCAACACGGCAGTCCATGCCTTTGCCCGCGATTTCCTGGAGCGCGAAGCGGCGGATGCCTTAGGGCTGCCAATCCACCGCGCGACGAAGAAGGTGCCGTATGTGGGCGACGATGGCCAATTGATAAAGCCAGCGGAGCCAAACGCCACAAAGTTCGAGCGGTTCATTTTCGACTTGTTGCCGCGGGCCCGGCAGACGATCGTGGTCGAGGTAGCGGCGGAGGAAGCGTTTGCGCCTGTGAAGAACGCCGCCACGGAGAAGGTCGACACGCCCGAGACGGCCCAGGCGGCGATGATCCGCCGCGACCGGGAGCTATTGCGGGCAGCTGGCATGACTGTTCCGGACGGAGTGGCCGTGGAAGTGCATCCCGGCTGGGCGATGGATGCCTCCGACGCGGCTGGCCGGCGTGGTGCGGCGCGGCAGGTTCGCGCTCCCGAGTTCTTCGCCCCTTAACGCCCCCGCCCGGGTTCGGACCGGGGTTGGAGCATCCTCCATTCGGATGATTTTGCAGCATGTTACACGCGGTAATTATGGCTGGGGGAAGTGGCACGCGGTTCTGGCCGGCGAGCCGGGCGGCCCAACCAAAGCAGTTGCTCACGCTATACGGCGATCGCTCCATGATCCAGGCGACGTACGATCGGATACGCGGCTTGGTATCACCCGAGTGCACATGGGTCATCACGAACCACGCCCTGGTGGACGCCATACGAGCGCAGCTGCCGGAACTGCCGCCCGGGACGATTCTCGGCGAGCCGTGCAAGCGCGATACGGCGCCTTGCATCGGACTGTCGGCAGGATTGATCGCCCGTTCGGATCCGGAGGCCACGATCGTCGTCTTGCCCGCGGACCATGTCATCCGTCCTACCGACAAGTTCCAGGCGGCCATCGCCCGCGCCGTGCGAATCGTCCAGGAACGGCCGGACCAGATCGTCACATTTGGAATTCCGCCTACGTTTCCGGCGGAGACCTATGGATATATCGAGCGGGGTGAGCCACTGGACGGTGCGGGCGTGTCCCGGGTGCGCATGTTCCGCGAGAAGCCCAATGTTGCGACGGCCCGCGAGTTCTTGGCGGCGGGCAACTTTTACTGGAACTCGGGCATCTTCGTCTGGAAGGCCGCGACGATCTGGGAGGCCATCTGCCAGTTCGAACCGGACATGGGACACCATCTGCAGGCGATCGTCGAAGCCGCGGGGACCAGCGCATTCCCGTCAGTGTTTTCGGAGTCCTTTCAGAAAATCCAGGGCAAGTCGATCGATTATGCGGTCATGGAGAAGCACCCACACGCCGCGGTCGTCGAGGCGGACTTCGAGTGGGACGATGTGGGCAGCTGGCGCTCGATCGCACGGCTGCAAGGCGTCGATGCCCAGGGAAATACGGTGACGGGTCGGCACCTGGCCATCCAATCCCGCGGTTGCATCGTCCGGACAGACGACCAGCACCTGGTCGTCACACTGGGAATGGAAGACTGCATTATCGTTCACACACCGGATGCGACGTTCGTCGCCCGCAAGCAGGACGAAGAGACCGTCCGCAAAGTCGTCGACCAGCTATCCCGATTGGGATGGAACGAATATCTCTGATTCCGGATAATGACCGGCGAGCGAAAGACGAGGAGTCAGAGTATGGCTGGGCTGTTAAGAAGTCGACATCGAAAAGACGCCAGCGGGGCAGCGGCCGATGCGCATACGGTGCTGGCACCTGGTGTGGCGACGTGTTGGCCACAGCACGTCGTGGTCGAGAGGAGTCGTCGCTCGCCCTGGTGGATCTGCGTGATCGTGTGGGCAGGGTGGGGCCTGGGCGGCGCGCTCCTGACACTCTCCGCGCAGGAGGCCGACGCCTCGCGCCAGACGCCCGTGGACGAGGCCCTGCTCAACGCCGATCTCCCGACGCTGGGCGGCCAACAGTTCTGGACGGATGAGTTCGTTTACCACGATTGGCGCATCCAACGACATGTGCTGACGAATCACTATCGGCTGCTGGATGACGCGAACGTGCGGCGGGCTTGGGGGACGCGCGAGGCGTGCCGAGCGGCGTTTGATCAATGGCGACAAGAATCCGGCCTGCCGCCCCTGTCCCGCCGCGCCGTGATCTTGCTCCATGGACTGGTGCGATCGCGGCAGTCCATGGACGCTCTGTGCCAGTACCTGCGGGCTCGCGGGGACTGGACGGTGCTCAACGTCTCATATGCCAGTTCTCGAGGGCATGTCGCGGATCATGCCGCGGCGCTGGCACGCGTGGTCGATGGGCTGGAAAGTGTCGAAGAGGTCAGCTTCGTCGGTCATAGCCTGGGAAACCTGGTGATTCGGCACATGTTGGCGGACCGGGCGGCGGTGCCGGATGGTCCGGGGCCCCGCTGGGGGCGAATCGTCATGTTAGCTCCGCCCAATCGCGGAGCGGAAATGGCGAGGGCGTTCCGCTCGAATCCCCTATTCCAAGCGGTGTGGGGTGAACCGGGGCTGGAGTTGGCCAAGGACTGGTCCCAACTTGCCGCGCGGCTTGCCGTTCCCAGCTGCGAGTTTGGAATCGTCGCCGGGGGAACTGGCACCGACGTGGGACGCAATCCCTGGCTGGCCGGTGATGACGACTTCGTGGTGACCGTCGCGGAAACGAAGCTGCCCGGGGCAGCGGATTTCCGACGTGTCGCGTGTCTGCACGGCACCATCATGGAGGACCCCGAGGTGCACCAGCTTACCTGCCGATTCCTCCAGACAGGATGTTTTACGACGCCCGATGAGCGGCAGCCGATTCTGGGAGCCGAATGAACGACACTCCCAGCGATCCAGCGTTTCCGGCTCGTGGCCGTCTGGCCGGCATCGACTATGGCACGGTGCGCTTGGGCATTGCTGTCACGGATCCGGACCGGGCAATCGCCAGCCCCTGGGCGACCCATACGCGGCGGAGCGAGGCGCTCGACGCAGCCTATTTCCAGCAACTGGTTCGCGAAGAACGCGTGGTCGGCTTCGTGATTGGGTTGCCAGTGCATTTGTCCGGCGAGGAAAGCCAGAAATCGCTGGAGGCTCGACGCTTTGCGCAGTGGCTGCAGCAGACGACGGGCTTACCCGTGCAACTGCACGACGAGCGGTTTTCAACGGCGGAAGCCGCCCTCTTGCTGGCTGGGACGGGACTCACGTCGCGGAAGCGCAAGCCGCTGCGCGACCAGTTGGCTGCCCAGATCATCCTCGCCAGCTACCTGGAAGGGCACCGAGCTCAGCGGCCCCAGCCGCTGGACGATGACTAGGCTCTCTCCGCTGCCTTGGCCTGACGGCCGAGCAGTCAAGCCCCGAAAGCGCGGCACGAACGGGCCTCGCCGCGCCGGTCACGGCGGCAGCCGAGGGAATTGCTTCGCCCTTCGGGCGCGATGGATTGCCCCGGAGCGGGAAATCAACCCCCAGGGGTTCGCTTTGACTTAAGTTTCTTTCCTCGAAGGAGATACTTCGCTACAACAGACGCAAATCGGAGGAGAAGAGGAGGCCGAGGAGCCGATATTTTTCCAGGCTCGCGGAACTTTCACGGATGTCCGCGCATCCTAACCACAGCGGCAGAGGCGGGCCGAGTCAGGGAACCTAATTGGTTCCAGAACCGCCGTTTGCGATGGAATCCGGTCATGCGGGATGTGCGTAACCAAGAGCTGTTGAGCGCGTATTTGGACGGCGAACTGACCGCCGACGAGCGGAAGCTCGTCGAACGTCGGCTGGTCGACGAGCCAGATGTGCGAGGATTGCTGGAACAGCTGAGGCGGCAAAGGGAATGGCTGCAAGCATTGCCACGGCGTCCGGCTCCTGCCGATTTCCAGCAGCGGGTGTTGGCCCGAATCGCCGAGGCGGTTCCGCGGGCCGGAAATGCGAAGCTGGCGCTCGGCCGTCCGCGGCGCCGGTCGGCATGGCGAGTTGGTTTCCTGGGGGCAGCCGCGCTGGCCCTGGGCTGGCTTGTGATGTGGGTGGTTTATCCGCCGCAGCGGCCTGCCGGGCCTGGACCGGGTGACGTGGCGCTGAACCCGCCGCCATCTCCTGTTCCCCAAATTCCGGATTCGAGTCCCGAGTCGCCCGGTGGCGTTGAGCCGCGTACCGACTTACCGGTTGATCAATTGGCCGTACAAGGTTTGCAGCGGTCGGCTACTTTGTTCCTGGTGCTGGATTTGGCGATTACGCCGCAAGGGCAGACTGCGCAGGTCTTCGAGCGGACTCTGGAAAAAGCCGGGATCGACATCGGCAAGACGGTCGCGATCGAGGAGCGGCTCGAAGCCGACCTGCTGAGCAGCCGGTTTCTGGGCGACGAGCAGATGACACCGACGATCGGCGCCGGGGAAGCGAACGGCGACCCGGTGGACATCTACTTTGTGCGGGCCCCCGCTGGCAAGATCGACGCTTTTCAGCGGCAGCTGAATGAGCTTCATTTTGGTTCTGACCTGCTCAAACGCCGGCTGGACATTGCGATCGGGACGCGTGAACTGGAGATTTTTCTGCGGTTGAATGATGCGGCGGAACAGCCAAGCACGGGCTTGGCGCGTGCCGAGGCGTGGCAGAAGCCGGGCGGGTACCAGTTGCGCTTCCGGTTCGGTTTGCATAGCCTGTCGCTATCGCGTTTCGGCGCGATTTCTGCGCCAGTGGGCGTCGAACGAGTCGCCGAGCCGGGCAAATCGAGTGGCGGTCTGTCGCTGGATGACTTCCTGCGTCCTACGGCCCCCTCGACGGGAGCGAGTGGCAAGAAGCTGGCGGCGGATGGGAGCGCCACGCCGAAAGAAGGTTCGACAACCGATGCTCGCGTGGACGCGGAGGCCCAGGCGGAGAAGTTGGCTCACGTGTTGATCGTGGTCCGGAATCTCCGTTGAAATCGCCCTGGCTGGGTGCCGCGGATTGCTTTATCCTGATCGGGATGAAGTGGAGTGAGCGAGGCGAGGGGAAGCGGGGAAGCCGCCGGGATTGGCTATGGCCGTTTTGGCTGGCGCTGTCCGGTGGCATGCTGGTGTGGGCCTCGTTTCCGCCGCTGGGTTGGTCCCCCTTAGTGTGGCTCGCGCCGATCCCCTGGATGTGGCTGGTGCGGCCTGTGGGGGCTGAGTCGCCCGCGCGGCCCGCCGGTGGAGATTATCTCCGGATCTGGCTGGGCTCGGCTTTCAGCTGGCTTCTGTTGCTGGAGGGAATCCGGCGGGCGCACCCGGCCAATTATGCCGGGCTGTTGGCCCTGGCGAGTTACGTCGCGGCTTACCTGCCGGTCTTCCTGGCCGTAACCCGTTGGGCCGTGGTCCGATGGCGAATCCCGCTGTACGTGGCAGCACCGATCGTCTGGACGGGTCTGGAATTAGCCCGGGGGCATCTGCTGACCGGTTTTTCCATGGCGCTGCTGGGGCATGCGGTGGCGGAATGGACCTGGCTGATTCAGATCGCCGATCTGGGTGGCGCATACGCGGTCAGCTTTGTCGTGATGCTGGTCGCGGCCGCGGCGGCATCGTCGTGGCCCAGTCGCGGACAGCCGTGGCGGTGGCGGCCGCTGGCGGTCGCTGCCGGAGTGTTGGGGCTCGTCGCGCTCTATGGGGGCGTGCGGATGGCGTCGAATCCGGCGGGCGAATCGCCGCGATTGTCTGTGGCGTTGTTACAGGGGACGCGCGACAAGGTCTTCGAGGTAAACCCGGAACTCGACCAGCAGACGCATACCCAATACACAAAGTTGATGGCCCAGGCTCGCGATGCACAACCGGATCTGGACCTGATTGTGTGGCCCGAGGCCACTTTTACGGCCGGCGGCGCCCTCGATCTGACCGCGGACCGTTCCGCCACCCCGCCGCCCGAATTGGGGCTGTCATCCGAGGAATTCCAGCAGCGGGTCACGGCGAAGAGCCGCGAATTCCAGGACTACGTCGCGGCAGCGGCTCAATCCGCCAACCGCATCTGGCGCGACGGCGCGTTCGAGCAAGGCGAGATCTGGCAGTTGGCGGGCGCCCAGTCGATCCACCTGCGGGACGGAGAGCCGCATCTGTACAATTCGGCACTGATCATCGATCCGCAGGGAAACATCGCCGGTCGCTACTACAAGATGCATCTGGTCATGTTCGGCGAGTACATTCCACTAGGAGACACCTGGCCGTGGATTTATCGCCTGACCCCCATGCCGCGCGGGATGAGTCGGGGACAGCAATCGCTGGGCTTCGAGGTCAACGGGTTTCTGATCACGCCGAGCGTCTGTTTTGAAGTAACCGTGCCGCACCTCCTGCGGCGGCACGTACGCGAACTGGAAGCGGCGCGCGGTCGGCCGCCAGATGTGCTCGTCAACGCCACGGACGACGGATGGTTCTGGGGATCGGCGATTCTAGATTATCAGCTGGCCTGCGGGATCTTTCGGGCGGTCGAAATGCGGCGGCCGATGCTGGTGGCCGCCAATACCGGGATTTCGGCCTGGATCGACGGCAACGGACACATCGTCCGCCGCGCGCCCAAGCGGCAGGAGGCGGTGATTCTGGCTCAGGTGGCCCGTGATGAGCGCGGTTCGCTGTACCGCGGGACGGGCGATGTCTTCGCCGGCAGTTGCCTGACGGTCAGTATCGTCTGGATCATGCAGGCGATCGCCGACCGGCTGCGCCAGAGCAACAGAAAGGGCGGCGGCCAGCAAAACGCTGACCGCCGCCCACGCTCGAGCGTCGAGGCAGCCCAAACAGTTACGCGGCAGTAACAGGAATAGTTTTGGACTTCGCCTCTTCTGTCTTGCTCAACGTGACCTTCAACACTCCCTTCTCAAACGTCGCCTCGACCTTGGTTTCGTCCACATTGGCCGGCATGGACAGCACTCGGTGGAATTCACCGACCCGCCGTTCCACTCGGTGATAGGTCTTTCCCTTTTCTTCCCGTTCTTCCTTCTTCTCGCCCGAGATGTACAGCCGCCCTTCCTTCATTTCGACGTGCACTTCTTCGGGTTTCATGCCGGGAAGTTCGACAGAGACTTCAATCGCCTCTGGGGTCTCGGCCACATCCACCGGCGGCAGGAACCGGGTGCCCACTCCCCAGCCACTCCCTTCATCAAAGAACCGTTCCATCAATTCGAACGGTTCCCATTCACGGAGCAGGTCCCAGGTTCGAGGCTTCCGCGCGGTCGAGGGTGTTAATGTACGGAACATGGTACACCTCCTTTCCGCAGCGAATGGTGTCACGTTCCCGCCACCGCGGCTCCGACCTCGGAACCTGTTTGCTTCGCTGGTGACGGGCAACTTCCAGGGATACGTACGCTGCGAGGAGCGTGCCAATTCGCGGATCGACGACGCGAAATTACAGCACGCAGGACCGACGTCGGAGATGGTTGGTGAGCAGCGACTTCGAGCGCCGCAGGCCGCCATCGCGTGGGCGACATGCCGAGGCGGTCGGACCTCGCTTGTGCGGAATCGCGACGCAACCAGCGCGCCGCGCGCGCTGCGCCGGATGACAGCCGGGGAGGGTCGGCGACGGTCGGATTACACGCCGAAGAAGCCGCCCTCCGGCAAGTGGATGTACCAGTTACCATCGACACGCCGAAACTCGACAGTGCTCTCCAGTTGAGCGCCGCGGCTTGTGGCGGATTGTCGGCCGCGCGCGGTATCGCCGTCGATTTGCAGGTCGAGCAGCTTCGCGTCAGCTTGGGCATCGGCGAAGGGGTTGCGACCGAGCTTGTGCTGCAAGGTCTCGGCGCGCCGCGCGATGGCTTCCATCAATTCGACGAAGAATGCCTCGGGATTGGAGATGTTTTCGGGTGCGACGGCCGCGTGATCTTGCAGTTGCTTGCTGTAGGCCATGGCCTCGGCGGCCGATTTGAACACGGGGGCGGGGCCGATGACCTCGACGCCATGCTTCTGGAGGATGGAGCCGATCTCAGGATCCTGGCCCGCGCCGAGCCGGGACAGGTTGGCCAACATGCGGACCATGCGGGTGCGCGAATCGGGAGTCAGGGTGCGGAACATGGTCCGCCAATCCTGGTCGATCTGTGCCTGCTTCATGGCGGCGAAGGCGGCTTCCGGCGTCACATATCCGGCGAACAGGCTGAACGACGACGGCCAATATTTCCAGCCGACCACGCCGATGCCGGCGATAGCACAGCAGACGAACAAGCTGAGGAACAGGGTGATGAGCAGGGAGTAGTTGACGGGAGTTGCGTTACGGCGGCGTGCTGTGGGGGCGTTTGCGGTAGGACCCGCGTACGTGGGCAGGGGTAATGAGGAGGCCGGCAGCGAGGGCAGGGTGTGAGCTGCCAAGTTACCGAGGTTGTCGAGCGGGCCACCCGAAGCGAACGGAGCGTACCCCGCTCTCGCGGATGCGAAGGGGGCCGGCGCTGGTTGCGGTCGGCCCGGCACGCCGGGGATCACGAACTGCTGTCCACAGGCATTGCATCGCACGCGGCGTCCCGCCATCGACCGCTGGACCGGATAGGTGCGGCCGCACGGGCAAGCCACGGAGAAGGTGGCGGGCGGGGGGACGGGGATCTGAAAAGGCTGGCTGCACGTAGGGCATTCGACAGTCTTGCCGGCCAGATGGAGTTGGGCGGTGAATCGGGCGCCACAGGGGCACATGGCCGAGATCGACATGCGGGAAAACTCCGGAGAATGAGGAGGCGCTGATGGGACATTTTCCTGTGCGATCAGGATCCCTGCAACGAGAATGTGGATGCTCGGCAGGGGGAGGATTTGCGGTTGCAATTCGCCGTAGGATTGCTACATTGTTGAGCTTAAGTTGTTTTATTTTCGTAGGTAACGTTAGTCCTGGCACAACTTAACGATGCAAGGCGCCGGAGAAGTAGGCCGCCCCAGCTCAGCAGACACAGGGTTACGGTAACAAATGACGATCACGAAAGAGCGGAAGCAGGAAATCATCCGAGGGTACCGGCTACGCGACGACGATTCTGGTTCACCCGAAGTGCAGATCGCGATTCTCACCTCCCGGATTAATAGCCTGACCGAGCATCTTCGTACCCACTCGAAGGACTACGCAAGCCGGCGTGGTCTGTTAGGGATGGTGAGCAAGCGTCGTCGTTTGTTGGATTTTCTGCGCCGTAATGACGCTCAGCGGTATTTGGACATCATCGGCCGGCTAGGCATTCGCAAGTAGCGGATGACGGGCCCCGCGGCACGCATGGGTGAGTCTCGGGGGTCAGGCCGACCGGCTCTTGAAACCTCCGGTTTGCCGTCCACCGCCGGGCGTCGCAGGGACTGTCGAGTTGAGGATCGCTGATCGACGGAGTCTCACGCAGCGTCGCAGGTGCGAGAGGTCACAGGCGCGGGATATCACCAGCGCGTGCCACACGGGCACGTGGAACGCACGCGCGTGATAACTCAGCCCACCGGAGCCGTTCGAGCGATCCCGGATTCGTGAGCGGGAGCGTCATGTGAGGCCGCCTGACTGCCAGGACGCAGCAGAAGGCAGGTAATGCAGTGAAGGTGCGTGTAGAAAAGCAAATCGGAAAGCAAGTTCTCGCTTTGGAAACGGGGTGGTTGGCCAAGCAAGCTGCGGGAGCCGTCGTGGCTCAATACGCGGATACACTGGTGCTGACCGCGGTAGCGTCGGGCCCCGGCCGCCCTGGTCAGGATTTCTTTCCGCTGACGTGCGACTATCGGGAGCGCACGGCCGCCGCGGGCAAGTTCCCGGGCGGTTTCATCAAGCGTGAAGGCCGACCGACCATCAAGGAGACCCTCACCTCGCGGTTGATGGATCGTCCAATTCGGCCACTGTTCCCGGAGGGCTTCGTCGACGAAGTCCAGGTTCAGGCGATGGTGATGTCGAGCGATCGGCAGCATGATGCCGACGTGGTCGCCATGAACGGGGCCGCCGCCGCCCTGTTCGTCTCGCCGCTCCCCTTCCGCGGGCCGATCGCCTCCGTGCGGCTGGGCCGAATCGAAGGGGAATTCGTACCGTTTCCGACGGCCGACGAGCTCGAAGGGAGCGACCTCGATCTGATTGTCTCCGGCAGCGAGCAGGCGGTGATGATGATCGAGGGCTTTGCCCGGGAAATGCCCGAGGACGACATGGTCCAGGCGATTCTTACGGCGCATGGCTACATCCGCGAAATCTGCGCTCTGCAGCGGGAGTTGGCCGAGAAGCTGAACGTCCAGAAGATGGCCTGGGAAGCTCCCGCGGATTCCGGCCTGTTCGACCGCCTCAAAGCCCGGTTTTACGACGAGTTCCGGACCGCGAAGCAGACACCGGGCAAGCAGGCCCGCGCGGATGCCGTGCGGCAGTTGAAGGAACGGGCACTAGCCGAATTCCTGGGGGCCGACGCTGGTGGATCCCCGGGAGCGACGTCCGCTGGTTCGGAGGCCACGACGAGTGCCGTTGATCCCGTTGAACTGGATACCGCCTGGCACAAGCTGGAATATCGGATCGTGCGGGACTTAATTCTCGCCGGCACGCGACCCGATGGCCGCGATGCCAAGACGCTCCGCGACATCGAATGCCATGTCGACGTGCTCCCGCGCACCCATGGATCCGCTGTGTTCCAGCGCGGCGAAACACAGGCACTGATCACCGTGACGCTGGGCACCGCCAAAGACGAACAGCGGGTCGACGGGCTGATGGAAGAGTACTCCAAGAAGTTCATGTTGGACTACAACTTTCCGTCGTTTTCCGTAGGAGAATGCCGCCCGATCCGCGGACCGGGCCGGCGCGAGATCGGGCACGGAGCCCTGGCCGAACGCAGCGTGAAGCCGGTGGTGCCGCCTCCCGATGACTTCCCCTACACGATTCGCGTCATCTCCGATATCCTCGAATCGAATGGGTCGTCCTCCATGGCCAGCGTTTGCGGCGCGACACTGGGCTTGATGGCCGCCGGCGTGCCCATCACCAATCCCGTCGCAGGCATCTCCATCGGCCTCGTCAAAGAGTCCGAGGATCGGTGGATCACCCTGACCGACATCATCGGCGACGAAGATCACTACGGCGACATGGACTTCAAGATCGCCGGCACTCAAAACGGGATCACCGGCATCCAGCTGGATCTCAAGATCGATGGCATCAGCGAGGCAATCATCCGCCAGACGCTGACGCAGGCCCGCGAGACACGCATCGAGATTCTGCGCAAAATCTTGATGACGATTCGCGAGCCGCGGACCGAGATCTCGGCCTGGGCCCCGCGCCTGATCCAGACCAAGATCGAAGTCGACAAGATCGGTTTGCTGATCGGTCCTGGTGGCAAGACCGTGCGAGGCATCCAGGAATCGACCGGAACGGTTGTCGAGATCGCCGAAGATGGCACCGTGACGATTGCGAGCGCGAATCGCGAGTGGGCCGAGAAGGCGTTGGCCCAGATCGAAGCGCTCACCGCGACAGTCCAAATCGGCAAGATCTACGATGGACGCGTCACGAGCATCAAGGATTTCGGCGCGTTTGTCGAGATCCTGCCTGGCCGTGACGGACTCTGTCACATCAGCGAACTGTCGAACGGCTTCGTCAACAGCGTGTCCGACGTGTGCAAGGTTGGCGACGATATGAAAGTGATCGTGATCGACATCGACGAACACGACCGCGTCAAGCTCAGCCGCCGACGGGCGCTCGAGCAGTTAGGTCTGCCGGATACCATGGCCACCGGCGAGGCGGGCGAGCGGCCCGAACGCAGTGAGCGCGAGCCGCGCGGTGATTCGCGGCGTCGCGAAGGACGGGGACGCAATGGCGACGGCCGCCGCGATCGCGACCGGGACCGCGACCGCCGATAACTCGCGCGTCGGTGGCTGAGAGAAGCTGCCGACGGGTCACGTACTGAATGGAGAAGCATGCCTCGGCTGGCTGGACCAGCCGAGGCTTTGTTTTGCCAGGTAGCCGGCCAGTGAATGCCTGACTTCGTGCATCAACGTCACAAATCGCCACGGCCCCTGGTCGCTCCTCGCGACCTGGTGCTGGTCTGTGCCCCGCTCCGCAGCAATGTCAACTTCTCTCGGATTGTCCGCGCTGCGGGCTGCTGTGGGGTCGGACGCATCGTGGTCTGCGGCCCCGCTCGCCTCGATGTGGACATCGCGCGGATCGACGAAGGGCAGATCCAGCTGGAGCGACACCGCAGCTTGCCCCCCGTGTTGAAGAAGCTCCGCGACGAGGGACTTCACCTGGTCGGGCTAGAACAGACGACGAACTCCGCCGTGCTGTACGATTTCCCGTTCGTGCGCCGCTCCGCTCTGGTCATCGGACATGAGCGCCT
>JBFWYF010000008.1:0-27766 GCA_050186685.1 Pirellulaceae bacterium | reverse complement strand
AACGCGGTGGGGAACTGACTGAGATGGTGGGGGCGGAGGGATGGGTCCCGCAGAGGTCGCGGAGAACGCGGTGGGGAACTGACTTAGATGAGGGGGCGGTGGGATGGGTCCCGCAGAGGTCGCAGAGCACGCGGTGGGGAACTGGCTTAGATGGTGGGGGCGGAGGGATGGGTCGTGGAGAGAGCGGTGGGGAATTAGCTGAGGACGCCCGGGATGACGTGTCCGTGGGGAATCAGATAGACCGGACGGCCGGCGCGTGTCCGATATTCTTTGCCGTGATCGATCCCGAGCGACCGGTAGAGGGTGGCCGCCAGGTCGTCGGGATGGATTTTCGTACTATCGTCCGGGCCATGCCCTTTCCGGTCGGTGCCGCCGATCAGCTGGCCGGGGCGCACACCGCCGCCGGTCAGCAGGACCCACGAGGCACGAGGCCAATGGTCGCGTCCGGCACCCTTGTTGATCGTCGGGGTACGGCCGAACTCTCCTCCGGCGAACACAAGCGTCCGCTCGAGCAGGCCTTTGGCGCGGAGCCCTTCGACCAACGCGGTGATACCGGCGTCAAAGGACGGTAGCAGTTTGGTTTTCAGCGAGCCGAAATTGTCCGAGTGAGTATCCCACGAAGCTTCGAAGTTGACCGTGACGAACCGGACGCCGAATTCGACGAGCCGCGTGGCGAGCAGCAGACTCTGGCCGAACGAGTCGGCCGCGAACCGCCCGGTAAACGAGGCCGGTTCCTGACTCGTGTCAAACGCGGCACGCGTACGTTCCGAGAGAATCATATCGCGGGCCTGTTTGCCGAAGCGGTCGAGGCCATCCAGGATGTCGCTGTTGGCATCAGCGGCGCGGAAGACCCGATCGAGGTCGCTTCGCAGCCGATCGCGCCGGTCAAGGCGGGCGGCGTCCAAGCCGGCAGGTGCGGACAGGCCCCGCATCTGGAAAGGCTGGCCGGCCTTCGGTGTATCCCCGGTCTTGAAAGGAGCGAATGAGACGCCGAGATAGCCGGGCACCATTTCCGAAGCGGGAATCGCGACAAAACCGGGCAGCTCGGGCGGGCAGGGACGTTCCTTAACGGCCACGGCACCCAGCGCCGGGTGCGTGACCGCGGGAGAAACCGGATTGCCCGTGAACAGGTACTGGTTGGCCTGCGGGTGTGCGCCGGCCGAGTGGCTGATGCCGCGCAAGAGTGTCCACTGGTCGAGCGAAGCGGCGAGTTTCGGCAAGTGTTCGCATACCGGCACGCTGGGAAAGCGGCTGGCGATCATCTGGAACTCGCCGCGTTCCTCGGCGGGCGCGTCGGGCTTCATGTCGAGCGTGTCGAGGTGCGAAGGTCCCCCCTGCAAATGGACAAAGATGACCGCATCCGCCGTGGGTCGGAGCGGGTCGGCCGCCGCTTGGGCAGCAGCTTCCTCGGTGGCTGCGGAACAGCGGAGGTAATCGGCCAGCGACAGGCCGAGTCCGGTGAGCCAGCCGACTTGGAGGATGCTGCGACGGGTCAGGCGACGAGGCGTCAGCGGGGCCATGGCGAAAAACCTCAATGGTTCGTGACGAATTCCTGGGTATTCAGCAGCGACCAGAGCAGGTCGCGCAGGCCCTCCGCGCGTGTGGCGGATTCGGCGAGAAACTGGCGGCAGCGCGCCAACTCGGCCTCGTCCGGCAAACGGCACACAGTACGCAAGAACGCTTCTTCCACAAGCAGCTCCGAACCTGCCTCGGCCGAAAGGTGTGCCAGCCAGCCATCCGCGCGATCCAGCATACGATTCAGGTCGGGATCGTTGCGCAGGTACACGGCCTGCAGCAACGACGGTTCCGACTCGCGTTCGCAATCGCAGTTGACGGTGCGGAGAGGTTTGCCGAATACGGCCAGGCCATATTCCGTGCGGCGAAGATCGGCGGTCGCCTGAATGCCAATGCGGCGGGTCGCGACCGAGTGCGCCAGCTTATCGAGCTGGTCGGATGCCGCAGTAGCCTGTTGCAGGGCGTCAACGACGACTTCGGCCGGGAGGCGGCGAATCAGGGCGTGGCTGAAGTTCCGCTCGTCCGTCCGGTTTGCGGGCTCCGGACGCCACGTCCGCTGATAGGTGGCGCTGCGGACCAGATGCCGGTGTAGCCACTTCATGTCGAACCCCGAGTCGACAAAAGCGTCGGCCAGGAAACGCAGCAGTTCGGGATGACTGGGCGGGTTGCCCCGGTTGAAGTCGTCGGTGGGGTTCACGAGCCCTCGGCCAAAATAGTGAGCCCAGACACGGTTAACGAACGCTGCCGCAAAGAACTCGTTGTCCCGCGATCGCAACCAGTTCATCAGGGGCACGCGCGGGTCGGCCGTGACCGCCAGATCGACGGTCGGCCCGCCGAGCAGTTTACCTTGCTGGGGCAGGTCCTTGGCCACGGCCGGCAGAGGCTCCCACGGTGCGGAAACGAAGACTTCGGGCCAGGGGACACGCCGCCCCTCGCGGGCCCATTTCCAGTATGTCTGGCGGCGAGTGGCGGCGGTTCGCAGCGTCTCGGAGTCAAACTGCCCTTTGATCGAGTCGAATTCAGGTTGCGATTCCGCTGACACGCCCTTGCTCACGCGCCCGAATAGTGCCGCGAACTGCTGGAAGTCCCGCTGTGTCCATCGATCGAACGGGTGCTTGTGGCACTGGGCACACTCCAGCCGCACACCCAGGAACGTGTAGGCCACGGCGAGTGCTTTCTCTTCGGGCGTCTTCAGGTTCTCGCGAAACCAGAAGATCGGCATCTGGATCTCGTCGGTGAAATCTCGAGGATCCTTCGTAAGGACATAGGACGACATGCGGGCCGAATAATCGCTGTAGGTCTCGTCCGGACGGCGGCTTGTTCCCAACACGATGCCGGCCACAATCTGGTCGTAGGGTGTGTTGTCGCGTACCCGCCGTTCGAGCCAGCGGTACCACAGGTCGCCCACGAGGGGGCCGAAGTCGGTGTTGCCCAGGAACAGCGGCGCGTTCAAACCGGTAATGTCGCTCAGCTGCGTGGCCCACCAGGTCGAGTACGTGGGGCGCTCCAGTAACTCGTCGATCTTTCGGTCCCGCTTGTCAGTTGAGGCATCGGCGAGAAACGTGCGGACCTCGTCTGGCGTCGGCAAGGTGCCTGTGATGTCCAGACAGACGCGGCGCAGGAACTCGGCGTCGCTCGCCGTCCCGGACGCCGGGACGCGCAACGCGGATAACCGTTCCTGCACGAACCGATCGATCGAGTTACGCAGGGGAAGGGTGGCCGGGTTCGCCGTCGACTCGGCATATGGCACCACGGCGGCGACCGACTTCACCTCGCTGCCATATATCACAATCAAGTCCGTGTGTCCCGGTTTAACGGCTTCGACCTCGCCCAAGGGATTCACGCGCACCACGGCATCGTCTCGCGACGAAAACTGGGTCAGCCCCGTCACATCTTCGGCCGTGCCGTCGGCAGACCGGGCCACGACACGCAGCGCAACACGGGTGGCGGTTTGGGACAGCGTCAGGCTGGCGGGTGTCACGTCCAGCGATACGATCGCGGGTTCGTCGCTCACGGCAAATGGCGCCTCCGCGGCGACCCACGCCCGCAACAACCGGTATTGCCAGCTGTCCTTATTGAAGCGCAGGCCTCCGTCGTGGTCGACGACCAGCGTGGGTTTTTGCAGCGCAACGCTGTCGTCGGGATGCTCCGGGTCAACTCGTCCCGACTTGACGAGCTGGTCGTAATCCAGCTGGGGATCCGACGCGAACAGCGACAGCCGAAAACCACCTTGTCCCTGAAACGATCCATGGCACGCGCGGTTCGAGCATCCGGCCTTTGTGAGGAGCGGTTGGACATGCCGGACAAAACTTGGGACGTCGCCGGGCGAGTCGGTTGTCCAGCGACGATGGCTGGCTGGCAGATCGGCAGCGGCCGGTCCATCGGCAGTGAAAGCCCAGCGACCCGGGTCGGCGGCGACCAGCACGAGGGTCATGCCGAGACTCAACCACTGGCGATTTCGACGGTGAGGGGGCGCAGGCATGTGTCTGCCTCGAAAAATGAAGGGCCGGGTCAAGTCCAGGGTGCCGATGAATATGTACGGCACGCCCGAGAAGCATCAAGGTGGCACGCCGGCCAGCGCAAATCAAGCCTAATCGTGATTGGTAACGCGCGGGAGCCTCTCGCTGCCGCGACGCCATTCGGCTCATTGTTTGCACGCGAGGTGCTGACGAAGGTCCGGGCGAGCGACCGCCCTGTCCTGTATCCCGAATCATGAACAGGGGAGAGAGGCATTATGGCAGACAAAAGTGTGACGAAAGTCAGTGCCCGGACGGCACCCAAGGGGGAAATGGGGCAGAAGTACCTGGCCAGCGGCATTCGCGTGTCTATGCGGCTGTGGGAAAAGGAACCCCCCGTCTCTGCCACCGGCGCCAGCGTCCGGGATTATGAGATCGTGGGATATGTGCTCGAGGGGCGGGCCGAGCTCGAACTCGAAGGGCAGCAGTTGCTGTTAGAACCGGGTGACTGTTGGGTCATTCCGCGGGGAGCCCGCCACAGCTATTGCATTCTGGAGACGTTCACCGCGATTGAGGCGACGAGCCCTCCCGCTCAGGTCCACGCGCGGGACGAATCGGTGACAGGCCTCTGATCGAAATACCCTCCCACGTGCGTGCCCGGGCCAGGTGCGCGCCAGGGAAGAGAGGGCTACACCCGTAGCGGAAGTCGCCAGACGCCGCGTCAGCGGTGTCGCAAGACTTCCGTGAGGTCGGAGAGATTTCGGCATTCACCGCCCATTCGCGCGACACGTTGATCGGCGTATGAAGGGCTGGGTGTCGACCCCCAATCCGGCTCGGTCATTTTGGCGGAACGGCCGGAAAAAATGACAGACTGCCGGTCTGGCTTCGCCGGCAAAACCCTCAAAAACGGGCCAAAAACAACGGTGTTTGGGCCTGCTCTGCGCTCGAAACGCGTTGGCACGTTCCTTGCGTGACAGGCAAAACAACGTGTGGGAGATCGGCCAGAACGGCGGTTCCCGCTTTCCACCCTTTTTCTCCAAATTGCTGGAAGGAGGTGCGATATGTTGACACGTTGGGATTCCATGCAAGATACCCGGAACGAGATGAGCCGTTTGTATGATGTCATGATGCGGATGTTTGATCGTGCCGACAGCGGCGGTCGTCTGTTGACTCGTCCCGCATTTCCTCCGTTAAACCTGTGGGAGGATGCCGATCATCTATTTGTCGAGGCGGAACTGCCCGGACTGGAGTTAGCGGATCTCGAGATCTATGTGACCGGCGACAATCAACTAAGTATCAAGGGCGAGCGTCGCACGCCCGAGAAGACATCGGGTACCTGGCATCGGCAGGAACGGGGCTTCGGCGCGTTTGCCCGCGTGGTCGAGCTGCCCGCCGCCGTGGACAGCGAGCGCGTCACGGCAGAGTTCAGTCAGGGAGTGCTGACGATCACGCTGCCGAAACGCGAAGAGGTGAAGCCGCGCCGTATCGATGTCAAGTGCTCGAATTAATCAGGAGACCTATTCCATGACGACCGAACTTGAACTTGCGAAACCTGCTCAGCGCGATCCCGGGACGGTGGAACGTACGCACAGCGGCACGACGTATGTGCCGCGGATCGACATTGTAGAAACGGACCAGGAGCTGGTGCTCTACGCCGACCTGCCCGGAGTTGCGCCGGATCAGCTCGACATCCAGTTCGAGAACCGCGAGCTGCGCATTCATGGGAAGGTGACGCCGCGGACGGACTCGCGTAGGTTCCTGTATCGCGAGTACGGTACGGGGGACTTTTACCGTACGTTCACGATTGACGAGTCGATTGACGCCGAGCGAATCTCGGCGGAGCTCAACAGGGGGGTCTTGTCCCTGCACCTGCCGAAGGCGGAAGCGGTGAAGCCGCGACGCATTTCGGTGCGGAACAAGTAGGACCGCCAGGAGGCACGTGTCTTGCTCGGACTTGCGGCACCTCACCGGCTGACGGCTTGGGGTGCCGCAGGGCGCGCTTTCTGTGTCAAAACGGTCCCGTTCTGAGCTGAACAGCCCGGGCACTCCGCGCGCTCGGAGCCGAGCAGCGGAACTTACCGCGAGCGGACCGGGCGGGGAGGCTTCCTCATCCTGCGGCGTTGCTGGGTGGTCCGGTTTCCACCAGTGCAAGACGCTTGATCCCCCTCGGGGCACGTATTTAATGGCTCTCTGGGAGAGGGGTTGTCGAGCTTCCATAATGCTCGGCGGATTTCAACCCAGTCTTCCACAGCCTGCTATGGCATACTACGTGCTCCTCGAGGGCGGCCAAGCCCGTTCGGGGGGAGCTGACTTGCCGGGTCGCAAGGCGGCGACCGGGGCAGGGGATAATGTGTGGCGATGAATGGCGAACTGACTGATTTCGGCTCGGGTGGGGACTATCCGGAGCCCACATACGTTGTCGGAATAGGGGCATCGGCGGGCGGACTGGAGGCGCTCGAACGCTTTTTTCACTCGATGCCGGCCGACACCGGCATGGCGTTCGTCGTCGTGCAGCATCTGTCGCCCGACTTCGTGAGCGTGATGGACGAGTTGCTTGTCCGGCAGACGGATCTGCCCGTGTTCACGGTGCAGAACGGGATGCACGTCCGTCCCAATGCCGTGTACCTGATCCCGCCCAAGAAGGAGATGATCATCTCCGAGGGCAAGCTGCTGTTGACGGATAAGGATCCGAAGCAAGGGTTGACGCTGCCCATTGACATTTTCTTCCGCTCCTTGGCGCAGGACCTGGGGCCGCGAGCGATTGGGATTGTGTTATCGGGAACGGGGAGCGATGGATCGCGCGGCATTCGGCACATCCATGAAATGGGTGGCCTGGTGATTGTGCAGAACGAGGAGACAGCCAAGTTCGACGGGATGCCGCGGAGCGCGCTGGCGACGGGCGTGGTGGATTTGGTGGTGTCGCCGGACCAGATGGCGGATTCCCTGGCGAAGTATGCCGCTCATCCGATCGCAAGGGATCTGGCCGCGGCCGCGCGGCCGGTGCCGGTCGACGAGACGGGCATGAACAAGGTCTTGCGGTTGCTGCGCGTGGCCTATGGCATCGATTTTTCGCTCTACAAGCCCACCACGGTGCTACGGCGCATCGAGCGACGGCTCATGCTGAGTCAATTGCTGAACTTTGACCAGTACGTCGAGCAATTGAGTTCGGACACCGCGGAGCTCAATGCGCTGTACCGCGACCTTCTGATTGGCGTCACCCAGTTCTTCCGGGACAAGGAGGCGTTTGGGATTGTCGAGTCGCTGGTTTTGCCCGAGTTGCTGGCGCGTCTTGGCGGATCGGAAGAAGCCCGGATCTGGGTGGCGGGCTGCGCGACAGGGGAGGAAGCTTATTCGCTGGCGATCGTGATCCACGAGCAGTTGGCCCGGCTCCACCGGCCGCTGAATGTGAAGATTTTTGCGACGGACGTTCATCAGGCATCCCTCGACGTGGCGAGCCTGGGAGTCTATGCGGAAAGCAGCCTGGCGGACGTGTCGCTCGAGCGGTTGAAGCGCTACTTTCTGCGCAAGGGTGAGCAATGGCAGGTCGTGCCCGAGTTGCGGCAGATGATCGTGTTTGCGCCGCACAATATCATCAAGGACGCGCCCTTTACGCGGCTGGATCTGGTCAGCTGCCGGAATCTGTTGATCTATTTCCAGCCAGCGGCTCAGAAGAAGGCGATCTCTCTGTTTCATTTCGGCTTGAAGCCGAACGGCGTGCTCCTGCTCGGTCCCAGTGAGGGCCTGGGGGAGTTGGAGGACGAGTTCACGGCCGTCGATCGGCAATGGAAAGTGTATCGCAAGCGCCGCGACGTGCGCTTATTGACCGATCTGCGACTGCCATCGGTTGGCGTGGCGCCGGGCACCGGGGACAGGCAGCGGGGGAGCGGAGGAAGTCAGTCGGCCGATCCCGATCTGGTCACGGCCTATGACCAGCTGTTGAGCAGCTATGTGCCCCCTGCCGTGCTGATCGACCGCAAGCGGCAGATCGTCCACGTGTTTGGTTCGGCGGCTGACTACCTGCAGTTCAAGCCGGGGAGGACGTCGAGCGATGTGGTCGAGTTGATCCGCGAGGAACTGCGCACTCCTTTGTCGGGCGCCATTCAACGCGTGTCGAAAGAGCTCACGCCGGTCCAGTTTCTGGGGGTGTGCAGCCGGAGTGACGCCGAGACTCGGGAAGTTCGCATGAGCGTGCGCCCCCTGCTCAACCGCACTTCCGAGCTGACGCATCTGCTGGTGCTACTCGAGGAAACGCCACCCGTCATCCGTTCGGACGTGCCGGGGGAATCGCCGGCCGGCATCGAACTGGGCGAGGTCAACTACGCCCGCATCGAATCGCTGGAATCCGAACTGCGGCATTCGCAAGAAAGCTTGCATGCGGCCGTTGAGGAGTTGGAGACGAGCAACGAAGAGCTCCAGGCGACGAACGAGGAACTGGTTGCTTCCAACGAAGAATTACAGAGTACGAACGAGGAACTTCATTCGGTCAACGAAGAGCTGTACACGGTCAACGCCGAGTACCAGCGCAAGATCACGGAATTAACCGAGCTGACGGACGACATGGAGAACCTGCTCGTCAGCACGGGAGTAGGCGTGTTGTTTCTGGACCGTGATCTGGGGATTCGCAAATTCACACCTGCCATCGCAGGTTCATTCCACATTGTTGCTCAGGATGTAGGGAGGCCCTTCGACAGCTTTACGCACAACATTGAGCATCCGGGCCTCATTGATGACGTTCGCGCGGTACTCGCATCAGGCGAAACGTTCGAGAAGGAAGTCCGCGATCGCTTCGGTCACTGGTACTTGTTGCGCATTCTGCCGTACCAGACACGCCAGCGGTCGGGGCAGAACCGACCCGCCGATGTCGATGATCCGGAGGGTGCTCCTCGGGAACTCCGATCCTCGCCGCCGGCCGTGGAAGGCGTCGTGGTTACCCTGATCGACATCGGCTCGCTGAAGGAAACCCAGGAGGCATTGCGCGAAAAGGACCGGCAGCTGCGCGGCATCCTGGACAATTCTCCGGCGTTCGTCTTCATCAAGGATCTGCAGGGGCGATACCTGATGGCGAACCGGCAGTCGCGGCGCGTGTTGCGGGCTGCGGCCGACAAAGTTCTCGGCAAGACCGATTACGACTTCCTGCCGCGACCCGTCGCTGATCGGCTCGCGGCGCAGGATCGGGCCGTGGCGAATACCGGCGAGACGCATGAAACCGAGGAGACGATTCGCCAGAACGGTCGGCCGCGGGTGTATCTGTCGACAAAGTACCCCCTGCGTGACGAATTGGGGCGTCCCTTGGCGATCGCCGGGATCTGCACGGATATATCGCGGCAGAAACGAGCGGAGCGGCGGGCGCGGTTGGCGGTCGAATACCGCGACCGATTTCTGGCCATGCTCTCGCACGAGCTGCGCAATCCCCTGGCCGCCGTCCAGAATGCCACGCAGTTGCTGGAACGCCTGGCGCGGATACAAGACGGAGTACCGGAACGCGAGAGGTTGGCCGCGGGCGACGCGGATGACGTTCGTCGGGTGTCGGAGGTCTTGCGTCGGCAATCGGACCAGATGGCCCGCCTCCTCGACGACTTGCTCGACATCTCGCGCGTCACGCGGGGCAAGATCGAGCTGCGCAAGGAGGTCGTGGATCTCCGGACGATTTCGCAGGACGCCCTCGTTGCCGTTCGGTCGAACGCGGCCGTCCATGAACTCAAGCTACGCGTGTCGCTGCCGGACAGCCCGCTCTATGTGCACGTCGATGCGGCACGTATCCAGCAGGTGCAGGTGAACTTGCTGGTGAACGCCGTGAAATATACACCGGCGGGCGGTGAGATCGAGTTCCACCTGCAACGATCGGACAACAAGGCGCTGATCCGGATCCGCGACACGGGGGTGGGCATGTCCCGCGAGTTCCAGCGCCGCCTGTTTGAGCCGTTCGTCCAGGCGGACGAGACGCTGAATCGTTCGGACGGGGGCATGGGAGTGGGTTTGACCCTGGTGCGGGCGCTTGTCGAATTGCACGGCGGTTCGGTCCATGCATACAGCGAGGGTCCGGGAAAGGGGAGCGAGTTCTGCGTGGAGCTGCCACTTTCGCTCCGCTCGCACTCCGAGGCTCCGGCCGACGAGGTTCGCCCGGCGGAGGGGCAGCCGAGCCAGAACGTGTCGCTGCCCGCCGGGCTCAAACTCCTGATCGTGGAAGACAACCGCGATGCGCGAGATATGCTGACTCGGCTCCTGCAGTCGTACGGCTGCGCCGTCACGACCGCCGCGGATGGATTCTCCGCACTGACCGCTATCGAGCATAACCCGCCGGAAGTGGCCTTCCTGGACATCGGCCTGCCCGAGATGAACGGCTACGAAGTCGCTCGCCGCGTCCGGCGCAAATTCGGCAACGATACCGTCTACCTCGTTGCCTTGACGGGCTACGGCCAACCCGCGGACCGCCGGAAATCGCGTGCCGCGGGTTTCGACGAACACCTCACCAAGCCGGTCAATATCGCCGAGCTGTTTCGCGTAATCCTGCACGCCCATGCGGCTCGGAACCCACCCGGTCCGGCGCCATCGCCGTAAGGAAGCGTTCGCCCCGAGGGACCGGTTCAGGCCGGTATAGCGGTCGCGGCGAGCTCGCGGTGGATTTCCCGCACCAGCACGTCCGGACGAATCGGCTTCTGAAACCAACGGTCCGGCCCTTCGCGCCCCGACGGCACGTGTGCCGCTTCTTGCGACATGCCCGTCACCGCAAAGACCTTGACGCCGGCATGGGATGGATTCGTGCGGATTTCCTTAATCGTGGCCCGGCCATCCAGCCGCGGCATGGTCATATCAAGCAAAATAATGTGCGGCTTCTCTTCGCTGGCCAACAAATCCAGCGCCTCCGCACCATCCCTCGCCCGGCGCACCTCGTAGTCGAACGTCTGTAAGTACCCCGCCAGCAATTCGGCTTCGTTGTCGTTGTCCTCGACCAGCAACGCACGCAATCCACGCCCCGGAGGCGCTGTGGCAGGCCGCACGCTATCCAGCCGTGCTATGTCACTGTCCATCGCCCGCAACTCGTCCACGATGCGGGCCAGAATCGCATCCGCGTTCCCCGCCTTGCCCATTTCCAATTGACGGCTCAGTAACTGGATGCCAATGAAGGCGGCATTCAAACGGTTGCGGAATGCATGGCTGAGCTTGGTCGCCGGCGGTGCCTGATGGTACACGTCCTGCGCCGCCTCCTGATCGGCCAGCTCATGACGCAACACACGCACGTGATCCGGAGCTTCGATGCCCAGCCGTACGGCTTTGCCATCGACTCGCACCACATGCACCGTGATGCCCAGTCCCGGAAACGTGACTTTGTCCTGCTGACGGCGAGTGAGTACTAACATGATGGATTCCTTTCCGCTGCCATCGCAGCGCGCCTAATAAACAAGATGACAACCCCGATCGCGCGCAGGCGATCCTGCTCGTCGAGTAGCGGCGTGGCATCATGCCACTGGGCCGAGTGGCAGTAGGAATCCTTTCCAGAACTACTCTCGTATGCGCTGGAAGGTACTCAATAATCCCCTTTCGTTGCAACGCCAAAATTTTGCGCTATTTGAGTGCTAGCAGGTGCTGGCCGCGGCAGCTAGCAGATTGGCGGGGCTGGCAGCGGAAGTCGGCGGACGCCGCACGTCGAGACTCGCCCCTCACCCCATACTCTCCCCCAAACGTGTTGGGGCAACGATTCATTGTGTAGCGACGTGAATAGCGCCACACGGGTCGGAGGAGAGGGAGCTGGATGGGAAGTACCTTGCTAGCGGGAAGGCGCCCTGGAATGATCTTCCCCGGGGGGGCCATTTGTGCTACTAACCCGGCGCCGACTGCGCGAATCGTCGCCTGCGGCGCGATGGCAGCCTGACGCATGATATTCCGATCCGCTCCGTCTGTTGAGCTTGGGGTATCCGCCAGGTTCCGTGCCGGGACGGGCCAGGAACGCTTGTCGCCCGGCGGTCGGCGATCCAACTTCTCGCAGGGGAAGGACAAATATGAGCCAGTGGCGCGTGTGGACCTCGGTAGTATCTGGCATCTTGGCCGTTGGAGGGCCTGGCACCTACCTGGGTTGGCGGCACTTCGCATCCCCTGTCGGGGAACCGGTCCGGGAAGTAGTGGGCGGGGGCGAACCCCTACAGGACGGCGCACAGCCGCCGCAGCCGATTCCCATACCGGACGGTGGTGCTGCGCCGCTCTTCAATCCGATACCTGCCGCAGGACCGATCGCGCCGGCAAGCTATGAAGTTGTGGCCGGTGGCGGTGCCGGAACGGTCGCCTCCGCGTCGAGCCACGGGAACGATCACGCAGACTCGCCGCCGCTGCGGGCCGATTTCTCCAGCGCAGCGCCTTCGAGTGCGCCGTTGTCTGCTGAGCCGCCGGGCGGCCTGGACGATCTGGGGGCTCCACCGCGACCGCAAGCCTTTTCTGCATCGTTGTCGGATGGTCCGGCCGCCGACATGCCGCGGCGACGCCGCGAGGATATGTCCGAGCAGGCTGGAGGCGGGTATGGAACGCCGCCGTTGCAGGTGGCTCAGCACGCAGGGCACGGTGCCGCAGTGCTGGAGGAGGTCGGGAATGGCGCCGCGCCGCTTCCGGAATCTTCGGCTGGCGCGCCCTTGGACGATGTGCCCGAGGGAGCGGCCCCGTTGGACGTTGCTCCGGTCGAGGAAACTCCGGTCGAGTCGGATGCCGGGGGCGACGGGGCGCAGCCTCCCGCCTCACCGTTGGGCGTACCTGCGCCTTCGGGATTGCCACCCGCTGCCTTGTTATCGGCTCCCCAGCCGCTGTCCGCACCTCGGATCTTATCTGATTCTTCATCGCCGGCTCAACCGCCGGCAGCGTTGGGAGCCCCTACGGCTGCTGTGGGAATCCCGCGTTCGACCACCTTGCCGCCGGCTCAGGATGCTGATTCCGCACCGGAGGCGCGGAGCGGATCATTGCGCAATCCGGGAGGAAACGGTACCGCAGGGGAACTGAGCGGAAGTATCTCGCTGGCTCCGCGAGCATCTTCGACGATGGCCGTGGGGGCTGGAATGACGGCCGACACACCGGGCGATCGAAAATTCGAAGGTGCGCAGACGCCGATGCTGACTGTCGAAAAACTTGCCCCCGAGGAGATCCAGATCGGGAAACTGGCAAAGTTTACTGTGCAGATCCGGAATGTCGGTCAGGTCGCCGCGCAGGGCGTAGTATACGCCGACCGAGTACCTCGGGGAACG
Organism: Pirellulaceae bacterium; assembly: GCA_050186685.1. Lineage (GTDB taxonomy): Bacteria > Planctomycetota > Planctomycetia > Pirellulales > Pirellulaceae > CAZFLF01. The sequence continues at coordinate 14,574 of JBFWYF010000008.1, read as the reverse complement.
GAACTGGTCGAGGCCGTTCCCACGGCGGCACCAGGGCCGGACGGAGCGTTGAGCTGGGAACTGGGCACGTTGCAACCCGGGGACGAGACCACCATCACGATGGATCTGATGCCGCAGGACGAGGGAGAAATCGGCAGCGTCGGACAGCTGTCGTTTCAGGCACAGGCTTCCGTACGTACGATCGCCACTCGGCCGCTGCTGAAAGTCGAGCACACGGGACCGGCGAGCGTGCTGATCGGCGACGATGTTGCCTTCCACATTCAAATCAGCAATCCGGGGACCGGGATTGCCACGGGAGTTGTCGTCGAAGTCGACGTGCCAGAGCAGCTGGCCCATGATGGCGGGCGCGAGATCATGAGCGACCGGTTCGAGCTTCGACCGAACGAAACTCGCAAGCTCGGACTGGTACTCAAGGCGGTGCGTCCCGGAGTCGTCGAAAATCTGGTGCGAGTCGTCGGCGATGCGAACCTGGTGGCCGAACACCGGACGAAGCTGGAAGTGGTCGCTCCGGACCTGGAAGTCGCTGTCAGCGGGCCGGCTCGTCGATACCTCAATCGGCAGGCCACCTACCAGATCACGGTTGCCAATCCGGGAACGGCACCCGCCCAGAACATTGACCTCGTGGCCTACCTGCCTCAAGGCCTGAAGTTCATCTCGACCGAGAAGAAGGGACGTTACGACGAGCAGAAACACGCCGTGTTGTGGAGTCTGGAGGAACTACCCGCCGGTGAACCTGGATCGGTCATGGTGTCGGTGGTCCCCATTGATACGGGCGAGCAGAAGCTGCACGTCGAAGCGCGAGCGGCGCTCAATCTGGCGGCCCACATTGATCACACGACCATTGTCGACGCGTTAACCGAGCTGGTCTTTACGGTGGCGGACGAGAATGATCCGATCGAAGTCGGTGCGGAGACGACCTACGAGATCCGGGTGACGAATCACGGCGCCAAGGACGCTACGAATGTGCGTCTGGCGGTGGAATTGCCTCCGGGACTGCAGGCGATCCGTGCCGATGGTCCCACGAAGGCCCGTGTCGAAGGAACGCTGATTGTCATGGAACCTCACGCTCAGCTGCGGGCCGCCGATGAACTCGTATACCGACTGACCGTGCAAGGGCGCCAAGCGGGCGATCATGTGCTGCGCGTCCAAGTGGCCAGCGACGAGTTCTCGACGCCGGTCACCAAGGAAGAGAGCACAAAGGTTTATGCCGACGAGTAGCCGTACTCGCGAGTCGCCTGACCGTTTCGCGGCCGCGCGCCGACCAATGCCGGTGAGACCGGGTTCCTCTTCGAGAAGCTGTTAGAATGGCGCGTGCTCGGCCGACGGAGCGCGGGCGAGTTCCTTGAGCGCATCCAGTGCGGCCAGCACCTCGTCGCACGAAATCTGCTGCCAGGCGTCGGCCTTGTGGCGCAAAATGGCCAGTTTCATCGCGTCGAACGCTTCGCCAAAGTCGGGCGGCAGATCGCCCAGATTCTCGAATGGTTGCACGAAGGCGGCCACTCGCTCGGGCTCGTCGGCATAGATGGCCGCGCCTTCCGGCTGGCTGGCGGACGACGAGTCTTCCTCGCCGAAGTCAGGGCCCTCGACGGTGGGGCCATCGACGGCATCGCGGTGATACACCTGGTCGTCGGACGGCGTGAAATCGTCTCCGCTGTGCGACGCATCCGTCGTCACGTAGTCCTCGTCAACGTCAACGTCCGCCGACACGGACTCGTCGGCCAGGGGTTCGTCCGCGGCCACGCCTCCCATGGTTTCCCAGCGGGTCCGTCTCATGGCCGAGACCGACCAGCGATTCTGAATGGCTCCTTCCAGCCACATTTCGGCATCTTCCCAGTCCAGCGCGGCCTGGAAGTGGCTCCAGTAAAGACCTGCATACTGCTGCTGCGTCTGCCCGAAGCGGTCATACACTCGCCGCAACCGGCCCACATGTTGACCCGACACGCCGCCGACGCGCTGGCTCCACGTCTCGTCCGAGTAAGTGGTCGGCGATTCTCCTGCCGCGCTCAAAGCAGCGCGCCACTCATGGATGATGCGTCCCTTCTCCCAATTCGTCGTGCTGACCAACCGTGTCCACTGGCCCAGGTAGGGCTGTTCGATCTCGCGCAAGGTGGCTTCCGGCGTACTTACGGGGAGGGGCGACACAGCATCCATGTCTTATTGGCTCTCAGGGTCAACGACGGGAACCGCTACACCAGGTTCTGCCAACGTAGCGGCCTGCTAGCGATTGATGAAGTGTCGCCCGCTTCCAGATGCTAAAGGCCGCTGGCATGGGTGATTACCCCACGCGCCGTTTCGGGGTCCGCTGGGGAAAACATGTCGATGGCCGACGCGTCGACCGGGAGCCCGCGGCGCCGTACCTCCGGCCTAGCGTGTGGCGGGAGTGCGCGCGGCACTTCGGTTGGTCGAGCCGGGAACGCGGAACCCGCGGATCTTGGCGTGCGGGATCAGTCCGGCCGTCTTGATCGGCTCGCTCAACCGGTGTTCGCCGACATTGCCAGCGTCGTCCTGCGCTTCGAGCCGCAGGTAAATTTCCCGCGGAATTCGCGGCTCGACAGCCCAGTAGTACTGCCCCGAGTTTGGCAGCCCCGCCGCCAGGATGTTCCAGGGTCCGTCGCGGTACTCGCTGAAGGACAGGGTGATCGGACGATCGCCAAAGCCGGTATCGAAGGCCTGCCAGCGAATATCGAACTGACCGGCATGGTCTCCGTCACCGTACGGGACCGCCGTAATGCGTACGGTTGGCGGAGTCGTATCGACGCCGATCCAGATGTCGGCCGGTTCGCCAGGCTGCGGCTTCAGTCCCGATAGTTGCCGGGCCGACACGATGACGATGCGAAACCCGAAGACGCCGTCGCGATCGACTTGCACGTCCACGGGCGACTGGCGATCGTCGTCGTTCTGCCAGCGGGTCCACGTGCGGCCACCGTCCGATGTCCCCCACAATTCGACCGTACGGATCGTGGCAGGGCCCAACGCCTCGACTTCATAGTCCAGGCTGAACTCGCGTGAATTGGTCATGCGTGGCCGGTCGCCTCCCGGAAGGGTGACCGACGATTCCGGTGTCCGAGCGCCGTCGTCTCCAGCAAAGCCCGAGGTGAAAGGTTCAACGCCTGGCGCCGTCCCGTTCGGCTGCAGTCCGTCGTCGGCATACGGAATATCCGCAGGCGGCGTGGGAGTACGGGGATCGCGATCCGCAGCGATGAACGCTTCGCCAGGCCCGGGCGCGACCTCTTCGGGGCTTGCCGTCGACGGAGGAATGGTGCCCCGCCCTGGTGCCGCGGCGGCGATGAAAGGATTGCGCTGCAGCTCGCGCCCCAATTGTCCCGGGGGAAACTCCGAGGACGGCTTGGGAGGCGGCAATTCGCCGTACGTCGCTGGCGGCGGAACCCGCTGCGGCATTTCATTATCGCGCGGCCAGGTCACGGACCCATCCCGTGCCCCTCGCGACGTTCCTTCGGCGACGTCGTTGCGCGCCGACACGGCGGTCGTGCCCGCCGAATTGCCTGTGGCGCCGTACATGTCGACGTGCCGCGATGCCACGGCATTGTTGCCTGCCTTGTCCCGTACCTCAGCCCGCAGCAGGACCGATACCGGCGTGCCATCCAGACGAAACAACTGTTGTCCTGCCAGCTGCCCGACGCTATTCGTGCTGCTCTGGGGGACGCTTAAGGTTTGCCAAGGCCCCTGCGATTCGGCCTGGTACTCGAGGCGTAGCGTCTCGGCGTCGAGATAGCTGTCACGCACATCCCAGCGTACCGAGACGACGCCCGGTGCCTGCGGCGAGGCCTGCAAATCGAGCTGCGGCGACTGCGTGTCGAAAATGACCTTCAACCCTGGCTGCAGGGATCGCGGATCCAGCGGAGCCGGCGACTTGTCGATCGTCTTCAGTGCAAACCAATACTCGCCATCCTGCGTCGCGCGGAAACTGAAACTGCCCGCATTCGGATTCGCCCGGCTGAAAAACATCCACCGCTGTCCCTGGTCCGTCGACACGAACAGTTGCAACTCGACGGGGGCATCCTGGGATGCGTCCATCGTGAACGGTATGTTGCACGTCGTCTGTCGGAGGTAATGGGCGGGTACGTTGGCGGCGGACGCGGGCTGCGATCCGGTCAGGCCTCGAGTCGCGTCGGTAAACCAGTCGCGTAGCGACGATCCGGCGCCGCCGGCCGGGCTGCCAGCAGCAGGCGGCTGAGCTTGAGCTCCGGTAAAGCCGGTCCAGATGGCGATAACCGCGAGCGTCACTCCGAGGCCAGTTGGTCGCATGACAAAGGTCCCTGTCATCAGCGGATTCGTCCCCACGGCGCGTGGGATTTGCGCACCTCTTACTATCGGCGGTAGCTGCCGAGGGGCTACAACGTCAGCGTCCATTTCTTAGGGGAGCGTGGTTCAAAGTGCCCATATTCCCACAGCTTCCTCGGGCGACTAATCTGTTCCACCTGTGAAACTTGCCCCACCCCAAGGCTGGGCTGGGTTAAGCTCCGTCCGAATACGGCCTCTCCCAGAGTAAAGGGAGAGGAGACTTGGGGAACCGCTTCGCAATCAGCCATGTGGGTTTTCGGACAGAGCCTAGCTAGGGAGACCACCGATGCGAACATGCCCTCAGTGTGGAGCGATCAACACCGACCAGAGTTTGCGGTGTGTCACGTGTGGAGCGGGCATGTTTACGGACGCTGCGCAGGGCGCGCCTGTCGCGGAGTCCGTGCCGGAAGGGGACGCGACCGGCGGCATCATTCCCTACAAGAACCCTTCGGCCCTTATTTCGTATTACTTGGGGCTGGCGAGCGGACTGCCATTCATCGGACTGCCGTTGGGCCTTGCCGCCTTCGTGCTGGGCATTCAGGGGTTGCGGGCCCGCCGCCGGAATCCCGTGATCAAAGGGAGTGTCCACGCGGGCATCGGCATCGGTTGCGGCTGTCTTTTTTCTCTGCTGTGGGGAATGGCCATACTCGGCATCATCATCGCTTCACTCGAACTCGACAAACAGCCGTAGAGCCGACATGTGAGCGCCGATGAGGGCAGCGGCAACCCGCTGTAAGGGGCGCGTTGGGAATTGAAAAACGAGTAACGAAGGAGTGGGATTGTGACTCCGTGGATCATCAGCTTCCTGGCCATGACGTGTGCGGTTGAAACTCCAGTGGAAGTAATTGCTCATCGCGGCGAGTCGGCCGATGCGCCCGAGAACACGATGGCCGCCTTTCGGCTGGCGTGGGAGCGCCAGGTCGACGGATTCGAGTTAGATGTGCACCTGACGGAAGATGGCCAACTGGCCGTGTTACATGACGCCGACACCAAGCGCACGGCGGGACAAAAGAAAGTCGTCAAGCAAACGCCGTGGGCCGAATTGCGGGATTTGGACGTGGGCCGTTGGAAGGACGAGAGATTCACAGGCGAGCGGATTCCGCTGCTGGCAGATGTGCTGAGGCAGATTCCTGCAGGCATCCGTTGTTTTGTCGAGGTCAAAGTGGGACCGGAAGCGATCCCGGCATTGGTCGAAGCGGTGCGGACGAGCGGTAAGCCGCCAGAGCAGTTAGTGGTGATCAGCTTCCACGCAGAGACGGTGGCGGAGGCAAAGCGGAGATTGCCGGAGCTGAAAGCGTATTATCTGTCCAGCTTCAAACGCAATGCGGAGACGGGCGAGGTGCGGCCGACGGTCGACGCCTTGATTGCGGAGGCCAAGCGCATCCGGGCGGATGGATTGAACGTGTCGTTTGAGGGCCCGATTGATGCGGAGTTCGTGCGACGGGTCAAGGACGCTGGTCTCAAGTTCTACGTCTGGACGGTCGACGACGAGCAGGTGGCAAAGCGGCTGGCTGGGTTGGGGGTAGACGGGATTACGACCAACAAGGCCGCTTGGCTCCGCAATGCGCTGTCGCGCTAGGCTCCTGTCAGCAGACTCATGTCGTCACCTTCACCCTCTCCCCAAGTGCCGGGAGAGGGGACTGGATGAACCACTACTTGGTCAGTCATGTGGGTTTTCGGACAGAGCCTGGCCAGGGGCTGGGGGCCGTCGGCGGAGCCGCGCCTTTTGCCGCTGGACAACGATATGGCCACCGACGAGGGCCGCCGAAGTCAGGTAGGCCCAAGGATTCGACCCAGTCCGGTCCGCGTCGAATGGCAGGGAAAGGCCGATCATTTCCCGGAAAGACAATCCTTCGGCCAACTGTTGGTCCTCCGACGCTGCACGAGCCGCCGGCCGGCCGCCCGTGGATTGCACGTCCCGTGCGACACGGTCCAGCACGTTGTCGAGAATGACTTCGGCCAGACACTGCGCGGCGGGGGAAGCTGCATCGCTCTGAGCGTGGACCTCGTCTACCGTGACGCGAGCGGCCCATAGCTGGTCGGTTCCCTCGCATAAGTCCGTATCGCTGAGGCTCTGCAGGGAACGGTGCGCGGCGGCTGCCAGGTTGTCGCGCACATTCCATGCGAGTGGCTGCAGCGGTTGTGCGGAATCGAAATAGCCGATTGGATCGCCTGTCAAGTCCTGGGCTGGGCGTGGGACCGGCTCCGCGCCGTGCGCTGCCAGCAACACCGCTTCAACATGCTGCGTTGCCGACAATCCGCGCCGGCTACGCCAGGAGCGGAGTTGCAGGAGCTCACCGGTCTGGTCGCCGGACGTCGACGACTCGACATGGGCCGACCCACGGCCTGCTGTGGAATCATCGAGGGTTCCGCCGGCGGACGGACGGCTAAAGTTCGGAGGCAGCGTGCGGATGCCCCGCAGCGCGCTGTCGTCCTCGGGATTGGATTGCTCGAACAGGTCGCGGTTCCCCGAGTCGCGGGTTCCGGGCTCCGAGTCGACGGGATTATCGGTCGGCCGGGGCGAACCTTCCTCCGGTGCCGCGGGCTGCGAGGTACCAGTTCCCGTCGAGATCGGATCGCCCGAGGGCTTGCCTTCCTCTGGACACTCGATTTCGTCAGGCGAAATCGCGGGCTGAGCCTCGATCAACAGCCACAACTCGCACGGGTCGTCAACTGGTCCGGGATCCGCATCTAGGCGGAAATCGGGAAGCGACGCATGGAACGGCAGCCGGACTTCCAGTTGTTCGACGGCCAGACGCCGGGGTCCGGCGCGGCGCCGCGTGCGGCGATCGGATCGAGGGTCAGTCCCTCTTGAGGAATACGAGGAAATCATGTCGCAGGTCCTTCCGCAGGCTGAATCCATTCTGTCTTATTCGTGATCGCTGCCGTGGCATGCACGCGTTGCAGACCGCTCCGCAGTTGACGCAGTTGGTCATTCAGACGAGTCAGCCTTCCCGACTTCTCGTATGCCTGTTCTTGTTCCGTGACGGCCCGCTGGAACAGCTCGACCGAATCGCGCAGTTTGCCCATTTTTTCCGCCGCCGCACCCTGATTACTCAAAGCGACGGCTAGTTCGCTCCTCAGCTCGAAATCTTCGGGCGATGCCTCGACGGCCTCGCGCAGCCGTGCGGTCGCTTTGCCAAACGACTCGGCAGCCAAAGCGGGTTCGTCGATCAATTGAACGAGACCCAGGTTGTTAAGCGTCGCGGCAAGCTCGGCTTGTAGAGGTATGGCTTTCGGAGCTTGCATCGCCAGATCCTCGCGCAAACGAAGGGCTCGGGTGTAAGTCGACCGGGCCAGACCCCGCTGTCCCAGTTCCGCCTGCACAGAACCTAGACGATGCAGGGCGGCCGCAAGTTCGCTGGTGGTGCGCAAATGCTGAGGATTCAGTTCCAGCCGCTGTTCTTGCAGCGTAGCGGCCTCGCTCAAGAGCGGGCAGGCAGCGGCAGCGGACTTGACGAGTGACGCGAGTTGTTCGAGCGTGATGGCCAGACGACCGAGGTACTCCGTATTCGATTCATCGGCGCGCACCAGTTGGCGGAGGAGACGTTCATTGGCGAGCAACAGTTGGCGCGCTTCATGATCGCGACCGTCCTGCAACAGGAGGTGGGCGTAGTTCGATTGCACCAGCGTGAGGTCGCTCTGCAGATCTCGCTCGGTCGGATGGGCGTCGGCAAGCAATGCCATGGCGCGCATGGCGCCCGACAGCAGGCTGCGTGCGAACGCTGGATCACCACGGCGTGCGACGAGCAGCGCGAACTGGGCATCGCACAGGGCGGCTTCTGCCTGTGCCCGGACATCCTGAGGTGCGCGTTCAGCCAACTCGGCAAAGCGCACGCGCGATCGCAGGTACGCCTGGCTGGCTTCGGTGAATTGGCCCAACTGTTCCAGAACGATGGCCCGCTGGAAAGAGGCCATGGCGGCATCATGAGCGCGACCAGGGGAGACCGTATCGCGGTCGGACAGTTCGCGGTAGAACTGCTCGGCCTTCCATAACGCTGCGGCACGGACCGATTCGGCTCCCGGTACGTCTGCCAGTTCTTCGGACAACCGCGAGCAGAAATCATCGACGGTTCCCTGGGCTACGTGCAGATGCAATTCCGCCTCTTGCAGCGATTGCGCCGCTCTTTGATTCGCACGCGACAGCAGCACCGTGGCCAGAGCGAGTCCGGTGGCCGCGACCAGCAACACGGCCAGCGAGGCCACCACCAGTCGTGCCTGCCTGACCACCCAGCGCGCGGTGTGGTCGATTAGCGTGGGACGCCGCGCGAGCGTCGGTTGCCCGGCCCGGAAGCGGCGCAGGTCAGCCGCCAGGTCCGCCACGGTCGCGTAACGCTCCTCACGCGACTTGGCCAGCGTCTTAAGGACGATCGTTTCCAGATCGACGGGTATCGCGGAATTGTACGGGCGCAGGGCAGGCGGTGCCGCATGCAGAATCTGCCGCAGCAACTGGCCACGATCCGGTGCATCAAAGGGCAATCGCAGCGTCAGAGCCTCGTACAACGTGACGCCCAGGGCATACAGGTCGGAACGGCCGTCGACGAGATCCGTGCGACCCGCCGCCTGTTCGGGACTCATGTAACGCAATGTACCGAACACATCGCCGGGCGTGGTCACCTGTGACCTCGCCTCGAAGCGTGCCAATCCGAAGTCGGAAATCCAGATCTTGCCGCCGCGGTCGACGAGCAGATTCGACGGTTTGATGTCGCGATGGATGACGCCGCATTCGTGCGCGTGCTGCAGCGCGTCGGCGGCCTGCAGAATCATATCGACAATCCCGTCGATGTAATTGCGGTTGTGGACTGATTGCAGCGTCACGAGTCCGCGGGCGGTCGCTGTTTGAGGACCGGGCTGCGCTGCCTCGCGCCCGGCACCCACCGTCGCCAAGGTCAGGCCGACCGCCTCCTGCGGCGAGCGGTCGCGCAAGCTGGCCAGCGCGCGATCCAGGGGCTGGCCGTCGATAAACTGCATGCTGTAGTAGTGGACGCCGCGCTCGCATCCCACGGCATAAACGGGGACAATGTGCGGGTGGTGCAGCTGGGCTGCCGCCTGGGCCTCATTCTGGAATCGCAGGACTTCCTTCTGGTCGAGGACCGCGGCAAACGGCAACACTTTCAGCGCAACCGTGCGGCCAAGCGACAGTTGCCGCGCCTCGTAGACGATCCCCATGCCGCCCCGGCCCAGCTCGCGCATGATGCGGTAGTCACCCAGCTGGGGCAATTCCTCCGGCGGTGCGGGCCGGCAGAGCGCACTGGCCTGCTGCAGCACATTCAGGCTGGCCAGGTACTGACGCAGCGGTCCGGCCAGCTCCGGATGTGCGGCACACAGTTCTTCCGGATCCCGCCTAACCCCGCGCGCACAATCGGCGACGTAGCCGTCCAGCGCCTCGACCAGTCGATGCTGCGCCGTGTCGGACAGCATATCGTGCAGCGATTCGTCTTCGACCCGCGGTTCGCTGCCCCGCGGCAGCGGCCAGGGCTCGCTACGGATGCTGTCGCCGGAATAGAAAATATGTGACTTATCGCTCATAGCAGATCCCGTTTCGCCAGCTGGCGTCGCAGCTGCTCAATAGCGCGCAGCCACAACATCCGCACAGCACCCTCCGTACGCTGCAGTCGTTCCGCCACTTGGGCAAAGGGCAGCCCTTCGAGATGCCTCAGGCGAATGACTTCGCCGTGTTCGGGGCGTAAAGCCGCCAACGCGTCGGCTAACGCGAGCAAATGCTCGTGATGCTCGACAGCGGAGCTCGGAGATGTTCCTGGCGCCGCCAGAATGGCGCCCAACCGGATCGTGGACCGTTCCAGCGAGGCGCTCATGTCCTCCAACGCAATTTCGCGGCGTACATCCCGCTTGGCGGCGAGCACGTGGTACTCCACGAGTCGTGCCAAAGTGTGGACGAGGATGCGGCGCAGCCAACCCGCAAATTCCGCCTGACTCGTGCCACGGAACTGCTCGAAATCCCGATGGGCTTCCATCAGGGTTTCCTGGACCACATCGGACGGACTTACCCGCCCGCGCAGCTGTTTCTCCAACTGCACCTGGGCCAGCAGCTTCAAGTAGCCACTGTATTTCTGTAACAGTTCTCCAAGCTGGTCGCCATCCCCGTCCCGAGCGCCCGCAAACAGGACTTCCGATCGAGTTGGTACTTCACACTCCATCCGCTCCTCCCTCCAGAAACGGCCGAATCCCGCCCCCGCCGTCATGCGAGAATTCCTCATAATCACGGATTAGGCGGCCCGCACCGGCGCTGTCAATGGCGATCAAAAGTCGTAAGACACTATAAGGAAAAGGTTTACGATGGTATCTGTCTCTCTTCAGGCCCGGTTCGGCCACGGCCGGCTGGCAAACTGGGCGAGATGGGAGCCCATTCGCCATCTGCCTGTTCTCGTAGCAACGACGTCAAGGTTTCGCGAAACGAGCCAGATTCTTGCCCGGAACGGTCCGTCGAGCGGCAGTTGCTTGGCTCGACCTGAAAACCGCGTCGCCCTCGTCCTGCCGTCACGCGGCGACCGGGTGAGCGTTCAAGGAACGGCTTGGCGGTCCGTCACGTGGCTTTCGGACAGAGTCTCTCGTCCGCAGCGTCACAGAAGGACACAACAGGGCGGACGTCCCAGCGTAACCTCTGATCACCGGATATGCGAGTAGCGGGACGGATTGCGTCGGTACATGGGCTCGGAACCGCGGGATGGATTAGAATCGCTGATTGATCTGCAGGCTGAACTCCGCGTCGAACAGTCGGTTGTCTCCGGCCAGCAGCGGGACGATCGCACCCAGTCGGACGGCCGTGGTGTTCCACAGGACGGCATGGAAGCCGGCCGTCAGATTCAGGGCGTCCTGGCGATTGCTCGCATTGGCGATGGTTGCCGCCGGACCGAACAGCGTAGAAGCGTCCACATGATCCGAGTCCTGCAAGGTGGTCGTGTAATGCAGTTCGGTCAATGTGGCGAGTGCCGAGAGCACGCCGGCGCCGTCCTGCTCCAGCCAGTAGCCGCCCGCGAGATCCAAGTGCAGCAGATTTTGCTCAGTAAACAGGCCGGGGCGGGTTGTTACGTCGAAGAAATGGTCGGTGACCTCGACCGGATTGCTGCCCGCGGCGAAATCGAACTGAGTGAAGAAACTCAGGTACGTCCGGTCCGTGGGAGTGGTCAGCATGCCCACGAAAGGCAAGAGATGCACGGCCCGGTTACGCAGGGCGTACTCGGTTTCAAAGACCGTCACCACGCTGTCGGCTCCCGTGGGCAGGTCGACCCCCAGCCCCGTGGCCAGGATCAGGATGTCGCTGGTCCAGAACATCCATTTCGGGGTCAGGGTGATATTGCCCAGGACTCCGCCGTCGCAGGTGAACGGCGCTCCGGGATACCGAGGCTGCGACAGGAGCGGAATGCGCACGTCGAGCGACCACGGGCCGCCAGCGATGACATGCTCGAATCCGAGAACGAGTCGATTGACCGAACTGTCGCGGGGAAGCGTTCCTTGCGATGGATCGGCATCGAACTGCAGTACATTGTGGAAATGCTGGAAGGTGAAATAAGCCCGGTCCATGACGACGGGGCTGTTATTGTCGGACAATTTGGTTCGGCGGCCGCCCGCCACGAGGGGCAGATCGGTAAACAGTTCCTGCGATCCCTCGCTGGCCGCCAGCCGGATGTCAGGCCCGAGGAAGTCGCCGAACATGTGGGGGGCACTCGCCAGCCTCGAATTCGGTCGCCAGGTTCGTCGTAGCAAGGCGGTATAGGGATCGGGGCGCGGTTGCAGCATCGCCAATTCCGAACCCACCAGCGGCGGATAGACGAACGGACCGGAGAGCGGCGGTCGCGGAACTGGAGCGGCAGGCTGTTGCGCCAGCCGGAGCGGCGGGCCGTGACCGGATGCGCTGGACCTATCCTCCTCTGACTCTTCGGCCTGCCCGTCCTGGTAGGACGAGTCCGTGGCGAGGCCCTGTGCCGCGACGAAGCCCGCGAGCAGGCAGACTGCGAGCCAGGTGCGACAGCCAACGATCATCCGCCTGGTTCCCTCCGAAACGCGGGTCGTAAGGTTCCTTCCGAATCAATCGAACTCTCGGGAGTATCGGACGGCGCGGAAGGCGCCGATGACGCCCTAGCCCTGAGGTGGCGTCGTAGCGGCTATAACGGCCGCTCGGGAACTGATGATCGCAGGAGTGGCAAGGCTTCTAGGCTGTGCTGGCGGCTCAGGTCGCGGGGGTCCCCGCGGCGCTGGCTGCCGCGACGGGGCAGTGGGCGGCGATGGCAAGCTGGCCGAGACTCAGTCCGCCGTCGTTTGGCGGCACGCGCCGATGCCGGAACACGCGGAAGCCAAGAGCCGCGAGCCGTAGGCAGGCATCGGCGAGCAACAAGCCGTTCTGAAAGACCCCGCCGCTCAGCACAACGGAATCCAATCCTGTCCGCTCGCGGATCCTGTGACAGGTGGCGGCCACGAGGGCTGCGAGTGTCGAATGGAAACGCCTCGCGATCACGGCCGCCTCGGTGCCGCGTGCCAGATCGTCGGCCATGGCGTGCATGGTCGGGCGCGTGTCGATGACTTCGGCCCTCGTGCGACCCGTCACGCTGGCCGCGCCGCTCGCAGTCCCTAAGACACCGGCGAACTGGACCGGCTCGGCCAGCGGCTCGAAGTCGAAGGGATAATGAGAACCGTCGTCCGGGGACGAACTGGCGAGACCTTCGAGCAGCATGGCGGCTTGCCCCTCGTAACTGACGACCTGTCCGACGCCGACCAAGGCCGCGACCGCGTCGAACCAGCGCCCGGCGCTGGACGTCCACGGCGAGTTGACGTGCCGCTCGATCATGCGCATCAGCGTCTTCCAGGGGCGATCGACATCCGACAGGCAGGCCCTCGGTTCGAGACCCGCGTCCAGCAAGTGGGCAGCCGCCATGCGCCACGGCTCGCGGATCGCTTGTTCACCGCCGGGCATGGCCACGTAGCGCAAATGGGCCGCCCGCCAGAATCCTTCGTAGTCGCCGACCAGGAACTCGCCGCCCCACACCGCTTTGTCGGGCCCCCACCCCGACCCGTCGAACGTCACCCCGATCACACGCTCGGCCAAGCCATGTTCGGCCATGCAGCTCGCCAGATGGGCGTGATGATGCTGCACGCCGTGTGTCGCCAGCCCCTCGCGGGCGGCACGGTCCAGGGCGTAGCGCGTGGAGCCGTAGTCGGGATGCAGGTCGTGGGCAATTGCCAGAGGTTGCACCTGGCAGATCTGTTCCAATTCACGGATATCCCGCTCGAATGCCTGATAGGTGCGGAAGTCGTCGAGGTCACCGATGTGTTGGCTCAATATCGCCGCGCCCTCGTGACCCAGGGCGAACACGTTCTTCATTTGACCACCGACGGCGAGCCAGGTGGCGGCGTGCTGACCCGGCAGCGGAATCCGTCGCGGAACATATCCCCGCGAGCGCCGCAGCGGCAGAGTCTCGCCAGCTGTGACGCGGCACACGGAATCGTCGCACCGCACGTGAATCGGACGATCATGAGTCAGAAACAAGTCGGCCACGCCGCCCAGACGCGCCACGGCCTCCTCGTCGTCATGCACAATCGGCTCATCCGAGCGGTTCCCGCTGGTGGCGACCAACGGAATATCGCCTAGCGACTCCAGGACGAGGTGATGCAAGGGTGTATATGCCAGCATGGCGCCTAACCACGGGACGCCACAGGTTACTCCGCCGGCGGGCGCCCCGACGACAGGAGAGTCTTCGCGCCGGCGCAGCAGGACGATCGGCCTGGCCGGCGAATTCAGCAGCTGGCGTTCCGCGTCGTCGAGCACGCACCACGCCTCGACATCGCGTATCTGGCGAAACAGCACGGCGAGCGGGCGTGCTTCTCGCTGCTTGCGACGCCGCAGCTCGCGCACCGACTCTTCCCGGCGTGCGTCGCAGACAAGATGGAACCCTCCCACTCCCTTGAGTGCTCCGATGCCGCCGCGTTCTATCCGACTCGCAAACTGGGCGATGGGATCAGTCGAATCCTGCGGAACCCCCGTCGCATCAAGCAAAGTCAGTCGCGGACCACATCGAGCGCAGCAGTTCGTCTGCGCATGAAAGCGGCGACTGGCCGGGTCCTGGTACTCCGCCTGGCATTCCGCGCACATGGCGAAGCGGGCCATCGTCGTGCGCACACGGTCGTAAGGCATTTGCTGTACGATGCTGAACCGCGGCCCGCATGTCGTGCAATGAGTGAAGGGATAACGGTATCGGCGGTTGGCAGGATCGAACAACTCCGCCAGGCAGTCCTGACACGTGGCGACATCCGGGCAAA
>JBFWYF010000007.1:0-30068 GCA_050186685.1 Pirellulaceae bacterium | reverse complement strand
TGGGCAGCCGAACATTTGAATCGGCGCACCACGCGCCGGCCCTCGTGTATCCGAATCCCTTGAACCCCAGCCGCTACGTCGTGATCAACAGCGGGTTCACGTATCGCGAATACGACTACCTCAATAACGCTCGCCAGGTACCCCGCCTTCCTGACTGGGCCGTGGTCGACCTGCGCTCGCCGCCCGACTCGCGGTATCCGGGCCGGATTGCGGATGCCGGTTTCTTCGGCGAACGGTGGGAACTGCTGGGACCTTGACCGGGCTATCGGATACCTCAGACCGCTTCACAAACCGTACTCATTCCAGCCAGGCTCACCCGCACCCTCTCCCGGGGTACCGGGATGGCGGCTGCCTAATCGAGGAGGACACTCCGTGAATCCGAACCAGGACCTGTCGCGACGAGGATTCCTGCAGCAGTCGGCGGGTGGTTCCGCAGCGGGCGCCACGGCGCTCCTGCTCACCGCACCAGTCACCGCGCAGGCGAAAACGAACGAGAAGCTGCGTATTGGATTCATCGGGCCCGGCCGACGTGGATTTGGTTCTCACGTAAAGACCCTGACGACCCTGCAGAAGCAAGGCCGCGCGATCGAACTGACCGCGGTCTGTGATGTCTACCGAGTCCATCGCGAACGCGCTCGCGACTACATCCGCCAGGAGACCGGGCGTCAGCCGGCATCGTTCGTCGATTACCGAGAAATGCTGGCCGGAGACCTCGTCGACGCAGTCTGTATCGCGACGCCCGATCACTGGCACTGCCGGCAGGCACTGGATGCCCTGCAGGCAGGCAAACACGTGTACCTCGAAAAGCCGATGACGCACACGCTCGAGGAAGCGCTGTCCCTCGTGGAAGCATGGCGGAAGTCGGGCCGCGTGATGCAGGTCGGCGTGCAGTCGACGAGCATGCCTATCTGGAACGAGGTCCGCGAGATGCTGAACGATGGCAAGCTCGGCAAAGTCCTGCTGTTTCAAACGGAAGCGGCGAGAAACTCCCGTTATGGAATGTCTCGCCACAACGAAATCACGCCGGAAATGACTCCGGACAATATCGATTGGAAACGCTGGCTCGGATTGGAGCACGGCCTGGCCCCGGATCTACCCTTCGATCGCGCCACGTTTGGTCAGTGGCGCTGTTATTGGCCGTTCGGCTACGGAATGTACTCAGACCTCTTCGTCCATCGCGTTACCGTCATGTTGCAGGCGACGGGATTGCGTTTTCCCGGTCGTGTCGTGGGAGCTGGAGGCATCTTTCTCGAGTACGATGATCGCGACGTACCTGACATGGCGACCGTTGTCGCCGACTTCTACGAGGGTGTGCAAGGGCTGGTCAACAGCTCGATGGTGTCAGCCGAAGTGCCGCTCCAGCACCTCATCCGCGGGCACCACGGCACGTTGGTGTTCGATCCGCAGATCTTTGGGAAGCGGCAGGCTGCCGAGTTCATTCCGGAGCGGCCGCAGGTCACGCTGGACAGCTCCCTGAAGCGGGAGACGATCACCTCGCAGCAGGTTCCCAACCAGGACCTCGCCCACTTCACGAACTTCCTGGATGCCGTCGAAGCGGGCGAGCCGCACCGCGTCAACAATCCACCCGACTTGGGAGCCGCAGCCGTCGGCCTGGTGACGCTGGCTGTACGGAGCTACCGGGAGGGAAAAGTCTTCCAGCTGGACCCGGCGACCGGTGCCGTGCGCGATGGCGACGCAAGCTGGGCAACACACTGGGAACAGATGTCCAAGCGGAAGGCCAAGCCGCCTCACATACCCGGTTGGCATGCCGGCGACACCGGCAGCACCCTGACCCCGCCGGACTATCAGCAGCTCGCCGGACCGTGGATGAACGGCCGGCCCCCGCGATAGGCACGCTCAGATCGTCCCCAGGGGTCGGGAGACAGGCTCGCGCCGCAGCCTACCAGGCGTGGTCTTGGGGAAAGACGCCCTTCTTGAAGCCGCCGAAGCCGAATGGCAGGGGTTCGAACTTGCCGACGATCTCGACCCGAGAGGTCGGCTGGATCTGATCCTCCATCCCCAGGCACCAATAGGTCGCGTTCACGAGCAGCCGCCTCAATCCGGCACTCTGCAGGTCTGTCGAGGAACCCATCGTGGTCGTGAAGATGCGTGCCGTCTTCCCGGCAGTGCCGCGGTAGGTGCGCGTCCACGCGATCGGCATCATGGGATCGTTCTTGGCACCTTCCACGGGCGGCGCGTCCCGCGTCATACCCGACAGAACCTGACCCAGCACCAGCGGCTGGCTGTCGCCCGGCAGCGGCAGATGGACTCCGTAGACGTCGGTGGGACCCCAGATGTCGCCGTCCCGGATGCCGCGCAGCACCGGATGGTCCTGGGCGTCCTTGGCGAGCAGTCCCAGGGTGCTCTCTTTGCCATGGCGGCCATGATGGGATACCCAGGTCTCGCCCAGCACCTGGCGGCCGAAGCCTCCGTCCCATTCCTTCCCGTTCCAGGTGTAGCGGGCGTAGGTGGGGCTCGAGCGCACATCGAAGGCATGCGTCGCCGTGCGGAGGGCGACGATCGGCCGACCCGACTCGATGTATTCAACCAGATACTTCATCTGGTCATCCGGCAGGTCGCGAAAACGCGTGGACAAGATCAACAGATCAGCTTTTTCGAGCGCGGCGAGCCCCGGGATATTGCTCCGCTCGTTCGGGTTGATCTCGCCTGTCTTCTTGTCGATGGCAAACAGGGCCGTGCAGCGAAAGCCGTGGTGCCGCGCCAGGATCTTGCCCAGCTGCGGCAGCGCCTCCTCGGAGCGATACTCCTCGTCGCCGCTGACCAGCACCACATGACGTCCCGCGCCCGGACCGGACTGCCCCTCATACACCACCCAGGGTTCGGCCCCGGCGACGAACGAAGCACTGGCGAGCAGACCAACGAGACCAGCCCATTTCAGCGGAACGATCATAGATACCTGCCACACAATCAGTTGCTTGAGAATCAGGCTATTTTACACGCATAAAGCAGACAAGGCACATGTCGTCGTCCTGGGGTTTGCCATTAAGGTGCTGGCGGACTTCACTCAAGAGGATGTCCGACAGTTTTTGAGGCCCACCCGTGGCGGCGCGCACGACCGCCCGCATGCGCTCGATGGTGTATTGCTTGCCATCGCGGTCCATCGCTTCGTCGATCCCATCGGTGTACATGGTGAACGAATCGCCGGGGCGCAATTGAGTGGTCGCCGCGTTGTATTGGACTTCCTCGAGAATGCCGAGCGGCAAGCCCGCCTCTTCGGTACTGGGCTCTTCGAGCGTCCCATCCGCCCGTCGCAGCAGCGGAGCCATATGCCCGGCGTTGACGACGGTGACCACGTGCGTCTGCGGATCCAGCACCGCCATGACGAACGTCACGAAGCGGTCGAGTTGCAGCCGGTTCAGCTTATAGTTCAGCTTGCTGACCGCCGCGGCTGGATCCGGCTCGCTGGCCAGGCAGAAACGAGCCTCGGCCGACAATTTGGCCATCAGCATGGCCGCGGCGACTCCGTGCCCTACCACATCCGCTACGAGCAAGGCCCAACGGCCGTCGGGGAACGGAATATAGTCGTAATAGTCGCCGCCAATTTCATTCGCGGCCTGGTAATAACTGCAGAATTCGTAGCCGACGACTTCCGGCTGCTTCTCCGGCAAAAAAGCGGCTTGCACCTCGCGGGCCAGTTCCAGATCGCGTTCCAGCGTCCGCTGCCTCAGCGCATCCTCGTGCAGCTGGGCATTGTCGATCGCGATCGAGGCTTGCGAGGCGGTGCTGACCAGCAACTCCAGATCGCTCTCGGTGAACCGCTGACGTTGGTCCATGGTATCGATCTGCAGAATGCCCATCGCTCCGCCTTCACTGTCAATCAGCGGCGCGCACATCATCGAGCGGATGCGGAAGTCGGCAATGCTCTGACTCATCTCAAATCGCGAGTCACTCGCCGCATCGGCTGACAGAATGGCCTCTTTGGTCTCCATCACGTGTTTCGAAATCGTGCGACTGACCCGGATTGTCTCGTCGGTGTTCGCGCGACGCAGTTTCGTCCAGCGGGGAATCAGCCGGCCGCTTTGCGGATCCACCAACCCGATGAAACCCCGGTCTGCCTGAACGAAGATCCGGAACAAGCTGTCCAATACCTGGGGTAGCACTTCGTCCAGCGCGACGGCCTTGCCGAGGCTCTGTGTGATCTCGATCAGCGCTTTCAGTTTCGTTTCGGCGCTGGCCATGATCTGTGCGCCGCTCCGGCCAGAACGCACATCCAGCTTCGACATGATGGTCGAGCTGCCTGTGTCCGATTCGTCGTCGACCATGACCGCCCGGTAATGGGAATCCTCCGCAAGGCGGTTGATCTTCGTCGGTGGTGGCGGCAGGGGCTCGGCGGACTTGTACGTGAACACGACGTCACAAACCCGAATCTGGTCGCCGTCGGACAGACGCTGGCGTTGACTCAGCTGCTGGTCGTTCAGGAACGTGCCATTGCGACTCTTCAGATCCTCGACGAAATAGCCGCCGTTCGACAACGAGAGCTTGCAATGGTGCCGGCTGACGGCGCCCACGTCGATCACGATCGTGCAGTCCGGGTGGCGGCCCAGGATATATTCCGGCTGGGCTAACTCGTAGCGCTTACCGGCTTCGGGGCCGTTGTTGACTGTGAGAAAAGGCATCAGTGGCTTTCCGCACGCGCTGACTCGGAACGACCACCCTCAGAACCATCACGATCGGCCGGTTCTTCCGCAGAAGTGGCAGGCTAGATTCTAGTAACGGTCCCGTCCGACCGTCAACCAACTCAGCTTGCGTGCGGATTCGCCTGTTTCCTGGCCCTGGGGCTGTCAAAAAGCAGGCACAACTGCTCGCAGTTGGAACCATTCCTGCCGCAAACTGTATGACGTCCCGATTTCCCATTTCGCTCCGAAGGAGCAACAACATGTCAGGCCGGGGCGGAGCGCAGCGCCGCCCTGGGTACGTTCGGTAATATCCCATCGCAGCTCCAAAAGAGCGAAACAGAAGACGGAAGGTCTCTCAATAGCGCAACGCCTTAGCCGACATGACTTAACAGTCTTCGACAGCCGACCCTGCGGGTGCATGATTGCCGCTCTGGCCGAGCGGACCACTTGCGGCGGAACACGCTCGACGAAGCTCGCTTCCGGCTGCCCCGTTTGAGCGATACAATGACACACCAGGCAAGTAGCTAGTACGAACAAGGATGTCCGCGATCGGGGGGGAACCAGGCCATGACGACCGACCAGCTGGAGAAGGATCCCAAACAGTTGGCGTCACCTACGCGACGCGAACCCACACGGAACTGGCATGCGACGAACGTCGCGGTTATCAGTGCCGTCCATGTCGCCGCGTTGCTGGCATTCGTGCCTTATTTTTTCTCGTGGTCCGGCGTGGCACTCGCCGTGATCGGGATCTACGTGTTCGGTACGTTGGGCGTTAACCTGGGTTTTCACCGGTTGCTCACGCACCGCGGCTTCGAGTGCCCGCGATGGCTGGAGTATGTGCTGGCCACGTTGGGCGTGTGTAGCCTCGAGGAGACGCCAGCCTACTGGGTGGCCGTGCATCGCGTGCATCATCAGCACTCGGATACGAAAGAGGACCCGCATTCGCCGTTGAGCAGTTTCTGGTGGGGACATTTCGGTTGGTTGCTGAAGCAGGAGGTGGGTCCGTCGCGCGTGGCGATGCTGGATCGCTATGCGAAAGATGTGCTGCGGGACCGCTATTACCTGCGGCTGGAGCGGGTCTCGCAGTGGCTGCTCGTACTGGTACTCCACTGGCTGCTGATTTTCGCGGCAGGCCTGGTGGCGGGTCTGAGTTGGACCGGTTCCGTTTCGGGCGGCTGGCAGCTGGCCTCGAGTTGGTTGATCTGGGGGGCGTTTGTCCGCACGGTACTCGTGTGGCACATCACCTGGTCGGTGAATTCCGTCGCGCACGTGTGGGGCTACCAGAATTACGACACGGGGGACGGCAGCCGCAACAACATCCTGATTGGCTTGCTCAGCAATGGCGAGGGCTGGCACAACAATCACCACGCGGAGCCTCGTGCAGCCGCTCACGGCCACAAGTGGTGGGAGTTGGATGTGACTTTCGCCACGCTGCGAGGGCTGGCCCTGGCCGGACTGGCTTGGAACGTCGTCTTACCTCGTCAGAACCAGCCACCCGCTCCCCCGCGTTGACCGGCGAATTTACAGCTGAACGATTTCGCTGGACGGAACCTGCCCGACGCGAAAGAACGTGTTGGGGCGCAACCGCTCGATGACTCGCCCGCCTTCCTGGCGAATGGCATCCGTTTCAATCGCATGCCAGAGGTTTCGGTCGCGGGTTTCGGTCATGTGCAGCAGGCGGTCGAGGGCCGCGACCCAGTCGGCCGGATTCGTGCCGAGACCGGACGGCAATCGTCGCCCCAGTTCGGCGATCGCCATTTCGACGGCCGCGTGCGGGGTATCCGCGGGACCGAAGGCCTTACCTGCGAGGCCATTAATCGTATTCGCGATGCACAGGTACGTCAGTTCGTAGGCCCGGCGGGCGTCGGCCAGGTGTTCCTCCTCGCCCTGGCGAATCGTCGCCGACAGTTCCTCGGTGATCTCCCAGAACTCGTTCGACGGCCGGCCGCGTTGAGCCGGCTTAGCGTGCAACCCGGGCGCCGGATAGAAGCTCTCGTGGACAGCGTCCTCGGAGGTCGTGGGCAGGAGCGAGGCGTAGTGCAGAACGCGCGGGCCCACGCGCTGGTGGGATGTGGTCGTTTGAATGGTGGGTGCCTGGAAGGCAGCTGCGGACTTGGTGCGTGTCAATCCGAGGGTAGCTCCCACGCTGGTCTGCCGGCTCAGGGTCAAAATCTCCTGGACACCCCCGGGGGCTGCCTTCGCCTCGGGAGTGCCGGCACGGCAGATAATGACGCCCGCCGTGTCGCGGGCACGGTCCGCGATCCAAGTCAGGGACGCGGGCCGGGATCGTCGGGCGGGACAACTCGGAGCCGCTTCAAGCAGAACGATGCCGGTCTTCGATCGGTCGGATGCCACGTACCGTCCTCCAGATGTCGTCACAGATCCTCGGATTCAGCGGGCCAAGGCCCGCTCAATTGGTTTCAGCCGGTAACCGCACGGATGTCAGTGTGGCGCGGCGCACGGAAAAACAGTCGTCGCCGGAAAAAACCAGATGGACGGTGCGGCCATCGTCGCTCATCCACTTCGCCGGAAACGAACTCGTATCGCCTGGTCCTACGTCCCACTCGTTGGTGAAATACACCGTGCGCCAGGGGCCCCAGGGATGAGGCGCCTCGTAAATGCCAAAACCGCCGTGGAAGCGAGGACCTTGGGGGTGGTCGCTTTCGGGATGCACCTGGCACCAGAGATAGCGCCGCAGCAGTGGATGGAATGTGATGCCGGTCCGATAACACCGGCCAGGATGCGAAAAGACGGCTCCCCGCTGAGCCAGGTCCGTTGTCCATTCCGGCTGGCTTTGGTCGCCGACTCGAACGAAGAACTCGTACTGCTCGCGCTCCCGGATGCTAGTCCGCGCGACGCGGGCGAGCACCATCCGCTCCCCTGGTTGATAGGCGCTGGGCGAGTCCGACGAATAAACGTAGACGAAATCGTCCTGTGCTCCGGCATAGTTCGGTCCGTAGTTCAGGAAAGTCGGGCTGCCGAAACTGGTGGTCCACTTCCAGTCCACCCTGCGCCATGACCGGCCATGATCGTTCGACCATGCCAGCTGGGAATTCCCGGCATTCCGCAGCCAGAGGTAGAGTACGCCATCCACCATCAGGATGCCGCTGGCCTTCTGGCCGTGAGCTCCGTCGCCCGATTGCTCGACAGTGGGAGCCCTCAAGTTTTGTCCTTGAGGATCGGCCGGTCCGCCCGCGATACGAGCGAGCCCGATACTCAACTTCCTTTCGACGAACGGTGCAAAGCCACGACCGTCGCCATAGGCTCCGTACAGGTCGCCGTCGTCTGCCCAGGTCAGTGGCCAGTTGTCGCTACCGGGTGCCAGCCGTACGATCGTCTGGGGCGCGGCCCATTCCAGACCTCCGATCACTTCGCTACGCGGATAAGGCGCCACTGCATCCTTCGGCACGGGACGCGAGAACGAAGTCTCCGGGGGCGCAGCTTTCGCCGCACGACTCCGGCCGGACGGCTTCCCGCCTGCTGTCTCCTGCGCGTCCAGGAAGCGGCCGTCGGCGACCAGGATTACCGCGATCGCCATCAGCGATACGAACGACCGAGACAGGCACAGCAACATCGGGGCAACTCCCTGCGGCCTAAGGCAGCCGCTTGAGCTCCAGCAGGTTGACGATATGGTCCGGTATTCCGCCCCGCAGGCGCGTCACGACCTGACGTGTGGCCCGCGTGCGGAGTTCGTGCAGCGACTGCTCGGACAGGAAAGCGGCGTGCGGTGTCACCAGCACGCGTGGATCACTGTAGGGAGGCCGCGAGAGATCCGGAGGCTCGGGGTCCTGAACGTCGAGGGCGGCCCCCGCCAGCCGGCCTGCGGCTAACGCCTCGGCCAATGCCGTGTGGTCGACCAGACTTCCACGCGCGGTATTGATCAAGACGGCCGTGGATTTCATCTGTGCCAGCCGGCGTGCGTCGAGCAGGTGACGTGACTGGTTCGTCAGCGGCAGGTGCAACGAGACGAAGTCGCTCTCAGGGAGTAATTCGTCGATGGTGTGCCAGGCTACCCGGTCCATCAAGATCCGCCGATGACGGGTCGCCGCGATGACGCGCATGCCCAGTCCCAAGGCTTTGACAGCGACCGCCGATCCAATCCGGCCCCAGCCGATGATGCCCAGCGTCTGGCCCGCTATCCGCCGCATGGGCGGCGCCGCACGCAGCTGGTAGCGCCCCTCGCGCGTCGCGTCACGAAAATAAGGAATGTTGCGGGCCATGGCCAGCATCAGCGCCAAGGTGTGCTCAGCCACTTCCTGCGTGCAATAGCCCGGAACATTCGTCACGGGGATTCCGGCGTCGGAGCAATAGGCGACATCGATATTGTCCAACCCGATGCCCAGGCGAGCCACGATGCGGCATTGCGGTGCGGCAGCGATGACGTCGCGCGTGACTTGCGCCCACGTGGTCATGATGGCGTCGACGCCCTGAGCCGCAGCCGCCAGGCTCGCCGAGTCGGCGTGCTCGGCCAGCACGAGTTCTGCGCCTGCCTCCGCCAGAATCGCCCGTTCCAGGTCCAGGTCCGGCCAGGCATAGTCCGTCAGCAACACACGCATCCGACAAGCTCCTCGGCCGGCGCGCCGGCTCCCGTTACGCTCTATCGCGCGTTTCGCGTCCGCGCCGACCTCTCAAGGTATCGAACGGGTGCCGATCGACAGGAAACGTCCGCGATGAGCGGGCTCCGACTGGCGGCCGTACAGCAGAGGCCCGAGCTCCGCCGGTATATCCGTCTCGAACAGATCCGCTCCACGTCCCAGGATAGCCCGGTATTCCGGCTCGAGCGAGTCGATACGTTCGACCCGCTGCTCGAGGACGCGGCGATCGAGGTTGCGGGAGGTGCCGACCAGGCAGCGAGCGCCCCGAGCATGGATCGCATCGTACAACGTCGTGTCACGTGGCGGAGTGTGCCCGACGAAGGCGATGACATTTCGCCAAGGCACCCCCAGCCGGTCGAATTCGGCCAGTCGCTCGTGGTCCGGAATCATGACTTCCATCAGGATGTTCGGGTTCCGCTCATAGCACGCCCGGACATCCCGAAAGTTGTAGACGATCAACAGGGCATACCCCTCGGCCCGATGCTCCTCGATCTTCGCCGCCCGCGCCGCAACGGGTATATCCTTCTGGTCGAGCACCAGAACAGCACGATTGCGTGCCCAGTCGAGAGCTTCGTCGAGCGTCGGGATCCGCCATTCGGTGGCCAGACCCGACGGATCCTTGAGCCGCAACTGCTTCAGTTCCTCGAGCGTGCGGTCAGCGACCAATCCCTGGCCTGTCGTCGTACGTTCCAGACGGGCATCGTGGTGCAGGACGATGGCTCCGTCTTTCGTATAGCGTGGATCGACTTCGAGCAAGGCGAATGCGTGCTGTACGGTGTGCTGGAAGGTTGCCAGGCAGTTCTCCGGCAGACCAGCCGTGGCACCACCCCGGTGGCCGCTGACAATCGGCAGCTGCTCGTCGGAATAGGCCAATAGCTGCTGCAACCCGGCCGAGTCACCCGTCCCGATACGGTACTCGACCGGAGCGCGACGGGACGTGTCCCTGTCCTGCCCCGCGACCGTCAGGGACAACCAGCCCAGCACGCACACGACACAGGGCAACAATCGGGGAGCATTCATTTTGATCCTCGCTTGCGCATCGTACGCCCTGCCGGCGGATGCGACGAGGGCCGAGGGCAATTGTAGCCGAACTCCCAAGAGTTCCGACTTCCTTTCAACGGAAGTCGGGCGACGGCCACGCTCTCATAGCGGAACTCGCAAGAGTTCCGCACAGAACCGGAAGTCTTGCGACGTCGCTGTCGCGACGTCTAGCGACTTCCGCTACGTAGTCGGGCGACTTGCGGTACGAATCGTCGCCCGCGTGTCCGTTTGTCGCCTTCACACTGGCACCCGCTCGGCCGAGTGCCTATCCTGGTGCTGCGCACGCCCCGCCCTTACCGCCGGAACGAACTGGTTCGTCGAAGCCAATCGGCCTCTGCGCGCGGATCGGCCGGCGGAGGAGGATTGCTGCGGGGCCGCCCGAGGACGTGCCTTCTCCGTTCCCCATCCCTGAGGTTGTTCCCATGCATTGCGGTACCCCAAGCCGGGCGATTCGGTCGTGGATCGCTCGTGGATTCGCTCTCCTTCTCGTCATCGGCGCCCTGCAGGCTGCGGAGCCCGTGAAGCCCGTACGGATGGGTTGCGGCATCATGACGTTTGACACGGTTCCCGGCTGGGGGCTGCGCCCGAACGGCGAGTCGGCGCTGGGCCCCACGCATGGCTCCGTCGTGATCGACAAAGCGGGCAACATCTATACAAGTGCCAACAAGGGCGTGGTCGTCTTTTCTCCGGACGGGAAAGTCGTCCAGTCCTATCTGGATGACAAGTTCACGAACATTCACGACATGGAGATCCGCGCCGAAGACGGGGGTGAGTTCATCTACGGCGCCCGCAATGTCGCTGGGGAGGGTATCAAGTTCAACGCGCACAGCGGCGATATCGTGATGACGCTGAAGTTTCCCGAGGAGTCTGGACTGGCCCTGAAGAAGTTCAGCCCGACGGCGATTACCGTGGCCGCCAACGGCGACATCTTTCTGTCGGACGGATACGCCAGCAACCACATCTTCAAGTTCGACAAGACGGGCAAGTATCTCATGCATTTCGGCCAGAAAGGGAACGGCCTCAAGGAATTCAACACGGCCCACGGCATGACGCTTGACACGCGCTACGATCCGCCGCGCCTGCTGATCTGCGATCGCAACCACCAGCCCAAGGGCCGGTTGTTGCATTATGACCTGGACGGAAATTACATCGAGGAAGTCATCACGGGACTCGGCATGCCGACTTCGGCGGCTATTCAGGGCGACTACGTTTCCGTTCCCGATCTGCACGGGCGGCTGGTCATCCTGGACAAGAGCAATACGATCATGGCCGTGTTGGGACATAATCCCGATCCCGACAAGCGCATGAACTTTAAAGTGCCTCAGTCCGAGTGGATCGAGGGTGTGTTCAGCGGCACGCACGGGTCTTACTGGGACGCGGAAGGCAATCTGTACGTGCAGGACTGGAACATGTCGGGACGTATCATGAAGCTCGTGCGCGTACGATAGGTTTCTCGATCTCGCCATGAAGGTGGTGCTCGAAAAGTTCCTGCTGCTGTGGCTGGTGGTGTCGTCGGGCATCGCCTTTGTCTGGCCTGCGCTCGCCGCAACCCTGCCGGAATCCTGGCGGATGCTGCTAGGTGATCCGTTCGTGGCCGGTAAGCCGTACCTGCCGCCGCTGATGTCGGTGACGATGTTCGCAATTGGGGCTCTACTGCCCCATGACGAACTACGGCAAGTGATTCGCCGGTGGCCCGCGGTCGCCGGCGGAACGCTGCTGCAATACACGTCGATGCCACTGCTGGCCTATTTGACGAGTCGCCTGTTCGGGTTGAGCGGTCCGGACTACATCGGCGTCGTCCTGGTCGGTTGTGTTCCCGGAGCCATGGCGTCCAACGTGCTGACGATGAACGCCCGCGGCAATACCAGCTACTCTGTCAGCCTGACCACGGCGTCGACGCTGTTATCGCCGCTCGCCGTGCCGCTCCTCATGGGGCTGGCGCTGGCGAGCGAAAAGGACGTATCGC
Source organism: Pirellulaceae bacterium (assembly GCA_050186685.1). Classification (GTDB taxonomy): domain Bacteria; phylum Planctomycetota; class Planctomycetia; order Pirellulales; family Pirellulaceae; genus CAZFLF01. The sequence continues at coordinate 17,829 of JBFWYF010000007.1, read as the reverse complement.
TCGACTTCCTGAAGACGTCCCGATCCTTGCTGTTGACGGTTGTGGGCCCGGTCCTGCTGGGACACATTCTCAGCCGCCGTTTTGCGTGGATGGAACGCGTCGCCCGCCATGCCGGAGCGACCGTCGCGAATCTCACGATCTTGTACATCATCGCGGTCGTCGTGGGATTGACCCGCGCCGAACTAGCCGGTTCGTCCGCCTATGTCGTGTGGGTCTTGCTCGTGGTCAACGTCTTGGGCTATCTGGCGGGCTACCTGGGTGGGCGCGTCATGCAATTACCCGACACGATGCGTCGAGCGCTGACGCTGGAGATCGGCATGCAGAACGCCGGCCTGGGCGCGACCCTGGCCACCCAACTGTTTCCGGATCAGCACGCGATAGCCATGGCGCCGGCACTGTACACGTTTGGCTGCATGCTGACTGGAACCATGCTGGCTCATCTCTGGTCCCGGCGCCAGACGCACGACTCCGCATCCGCGCCCGCCGCTGCTGTGTTACCCTCGCGCCCCGTTTGCGAATCCCTCGAGGTGCCCCTATGAACGCGCTGCTGATGACCGTTTGCCTGTGCCTGGCCGCCGCCGACGAGCCTGTGGAAGCCGACGTCGTTATCCGGCAGGCGACGATTCACGATGGCAGCGGCGAACCCGCACGGCAGGGCGACATCGCCATCCGAGGGGACCGCATCGCCGCCGTGGGCCAGTTTGCCTACCGGGGCAATCCTCGCATCGTGGCGGCTGAGGGCCTGATCGTGGCGCCGGGTTTCATCGATCTGCACAATCACAGCGATTCGCCTATCACCCGCCCCGCTACCCGGCTCAACCAGAATTTTCTCCTCCAGGGCTGCACCACCGTCGTGACCGGCAACTGTGGCGGCGGCCGGCTCGATGTCGAAGACTACCTGCGGGAGATTGACGATCACCGCGCCGGCACCAACGTCGCCCATTTAATCCCGCAGGGCGAAGCCCGGCGACGGGCCGTCGGCGAAGACAAGCGACCGCCGTCGACGGACGAACTGGACGCCATGAAGCAGCTGATCCAGGAAGGAATGCGAGCGGGGGCGTTCGGCATGTCCACGGGCCTGATCTACAATCCGAGTTCGTATGCCGACACCCGCGAGCTGATCGAGTTATCGCGTGTCGTAGCTGCCCACGGCGGCATCTACGTCTCGCACATGCGGAATGAAGGCACCCGGCTGCTGGAATCAATCGCAGAGACTTTGGCCATCGGCCGGGAGGCCGGCCTGCCCGTCCACATCTCGCATTTCAAAGTCTCCGGGCGCAAGGCCTGGGGCCTGGCGCCCGACGCCATTCAGGCGGTCGTAGCCGCCCGCAAAGCGGGGCAACGGGTCACCGCCGACCAGTACCCGTACATCGCCAGCAGTACATCGCTGGCCGCCATGGTCGTGCCCGACGTCTATCGGTCGACCGCACGCTTGCGGGCGGCGCTCGAGAACCCCGACGAGGCCGCGCGCGTACGCGAACGCATCGAACAGGGACTCGACGGCCGCGACGGCGGAAAGAGCCTGTTTCTCGCCAAGTACGACGATCATCCCGAGTGGCAGGGCAAGGACTTGGCTACCCTCGCGTCGCAGACCCGCAAGTCCGTTCTGGAACTGGTACTGGAAATCCAGTTACATGGAGGAGCGCGCGTCGTCAGCTTCGGCATGAACGAAGACGAAGTCCGCCTGCTCATGCAGCCCGACTTCGTGGCCACCGCCAGCGATGGCAGCGCCATGATTCCCGACGACACCGTGCCGCACCCGCGCAGCTACGGGACGTTTCCACGCAAGATCGGCCACTACGCAATCGAACGCGCGATCGTTCCCCTCGAGAAGGCAATCCGCAGCTCGAGCGGCCTGCCCGCCGATATCTTGGGGCTGCCAAATCGCGGGTATCTGAAACCCGGCTGGTTCGCCGACATCGTCATCCTGGATCCTCAGACGTTTCGCGACACCGCGACGTTTGATAAGCCGCATGAGTACGCGACCGGTGTCCGCTATCTGTTCGTCAACGGGGAATTGGCCGTCGACGAGGGCCAGATAACCCAGCGGTTGGCCGGGCGTGCCTTACGGCACGAATCGAAGGCAAGCGAATTGCGAAGGCCTTAACGGGTCGAGGCTACCAGTCGCCGACGCTGCCATCGGCGTAGAAGACCCGCTGCAGCAGTTCCTGCTGGAACGGATGCCTGCGCACCTCCGCTTCATTGATTTCGATGCCGAGCCCGGGCCGCTGGTTGGGACGCACAAGGCGGCCGGCCTTCTCGACCTGAAAGCCCTCTTGCACGACGTCGGCACGCCACGGCACGTCGTTATGTACCGTTTCGCAGATAATGTAACTGGGCTGAGCGAAGCCGAACTCGAGCGACGCCGCCGTGCTGACCGGCCCCTGCGGGTTGTGCGGAGCCAGCGCGATGCGGTGTGCCTCGGCCAGCGCTGCAATGCGACGAGCGTTCGTCAGCCCGCCGCAATGCGTGATGTCCAACTGGCAGATTTCGCAACCGCGCTGAGCAAACAACTCCCGGAAGGAAGCGAGATCCGTGATCCGCTCGCCGGTCGCGACGGGCGTAGTCAGAGCCGCGTTGATATGCGCCAAGGCCGCAATATTCTCGGGCCAGCACGGCTCCTCGAAGAAGTACAGCCCGTAAGGGTCGAGCGCCTGGCCGAACTTCAGTCCCATCGCCGGAGAAGGGCGGGCGTGGCAATCGACCATGATGTCGATTGAGTCGCCGACGGTGTCCCGCATCGCCTCGACGGCGGCCACGGCAGCCCGGATCGGCCGCAGACCCTCGATGGGCATCGTCGAAGGTACCGCCATGCATTTGAAGGCTGTAAAGCCGTCATCCACGGCCTGCTGCGCCAGGTCCGCGAAGCGTTGAGCGTTCTCGACGGGGGTCTCGTAAAAATCCTCCATGCGGCCGCCGCCCAGATGGCTGTACGTCCGCACGTAATCCCGCACGGGACCGCCCCACAGTCGCGAGCAAGGCAGGCCTGCCACTTTGCCCGCGATGTCCCATAACGCCAGGTCAATTCCAGCGATCGCGGTCGCTCGGATAATTCCGTTGCCGTGCCAGAAATGCTGCCGGTGCATCATCTGCCACAAATGTTCAATGCGCCCTGGATCCTCCCCTACGACCAGTTCCGACAGGTCTTCCAGCGCGCCGACTACGCCTCGCGTGTGCCACTCGAGTGTTGCTTCGCCCCAGCCATACAACCCCGGCTGGTCGGTCAGCACCTTGACGAAGATCCAGTTGCGCATCCGCGCGTGGCAAACCAGCGTTTCCAGACCGGTGATTTTCATAAGCGGCGCGGCAACGCGCCCCCAACCTGGCGGGCCCGGATCCGTCGGCCGACGCCGACCTCCATCCAACCGACAGCTCGATCAATAGCGGCTGTCGCCCAGCCGCGTCACACGAATCTGACCGTACAGCGTTTCACCGTTCCGCAGAATGTAGAACTTCGCCGGTTGAGCATTCGTGAACTCCTCGCTCTCGAGAATGTAGGCGAGGTTATCCAGCGAAGTCGTTTCCCATTTGTGCAGCCCTACCAGAATGTCGCCGCTGCGGATCCCCTCGCGTTCCGCCGGACTGCTCGAGCGCACCGCCGTCACTCGCATGCCGCCGCGATAGCGGGGACTCAGCGACTGAACCGTCCGGACCGGGGCAGCGGTCAAACGCAATCCCAGCACTTGCCAAGCGCGGTCGGCCACCGACGGAAGTCCCGACTCGGGTTCGCTCAGCACCAACCCCAGACTCACCTCCTCGCCGCTCCGCATCACCTTGACCGACACTTCATCACCCGGCGTGCGGCCCAGCAGATAGCGCTGATAGTCCAGACCACTCTCGACCGGCTTTTCGGCCATCGACAGGATGGTGTCCCCCACACGCAGCCCACTGGCAAACGCCGGCGATCCCGGTGCAATGTTTGTGATCACGAATCGCCGCTGGTCGGCATCGAACTTGGTCTCTCCCTGGGCCCCATGAGAGACCTTGCGGTCTACATGGTCAGCCAGTAGGGTGGCGACAACCTCCATCGCTTCGTCCACAGGCAACGCAAAGCCGATCCCCTGCGCGCCCATCCGCACCGCGACGTTGATCCCGATCATTTCGCCATCGATATTCAACAACGGACCGCCCGAATTGCCCGGATTGATGCTCGCGTCCGTCTGAATCAAGTCGTGATAGCTCTGCGTCTCGCTGACCTCGATGGGGCGGTGCAAGGCACTGATGATCCCCCGCGTCACGGTGTGCGTGTAACCGTACGCATTTCCGATCGCAATCACCGGCTCGCCCGTCATCAGGTCCCGGGACGTGCCCAGGCGAATCACCGGCAGCGATTCTCCGACGTCAATTTTGATCACCGCGAGGTCGGTCTTGACGTCGTGAGCCACCAGTTCCGCGATCACCGTTCGCCCCGAAGCCGTGGTGACTTGGATCCGCCCCACGCCTTCGACCACGTGATAGTTCGTAATCACGAAACCGCGCTCGTCGACGACGATTCCCGTCCCCATCCCATTCACTTGCTGAATGCCGTCCGTGCCCGGATCGGTGGACGCGGTGCTGATCGTCTTTCGGCCATGAATATTGACCACCGACGGTCGTGCCTGCTCGATGGCCAGCACTTCCGCGGTGCGCCGCAGAGAGGATCCCTCCGCATATTCCAGCCTGACGCCTGCCAATACCGCGCCCACAGCCGACCAAGCCAGGAATATCGACCGCCAGCCGCTGTGTGCCGCAATTTGAAGCATAGGGTCGCTCGTTGAGGTGCTGTTTCCGCTTCCGATCGCCAGACATGCGGGTGCTAGCGGTGCGGGTAGCGCGGAACATCCATGCATGGAATGGTCCGAAGGTTAAAATCGGACTAATGCCCTCCCTCCTTCAACGACAGAGTTGCGCGCAGCAAACTTGACCCAGGTTACCGGTCGACAAGCAGCGAGAGCAGGGAAGGAGGGATGACTGGGCAAGGACAAAAGCGGGTTGCACGACAAAGTGGGCCATGCGTCACGCGGAGAACACTGCACGAGAATCCGGACACGGGCGGAAATGCCCTGTTTACTGACGTGCGACAGGTGCGGCAGGCGCTACCCCAGCGGGTGTAGGGACGGGAGCCAGCAGAGGAGCCAGCGGTTGGGGTGGCTCGTACTCGGGCCGGGGCGCGAAGACCGGCCGGGTCGGAACCGGATGGAACTTGGAGAGCGGCGGCTGGATCGGTTCGGCAAACCACCCGTGTCCATCCCCATCGGCTCCCGGCAGAAGTCGGTGCGGGCGCCGTGCGCAAAGCAGGATGTGCTCCCAGGCGCTGCCGCATTCACAGCTCGCCGCCGTCTCGTCCGAAACCGCGGTTGCACAGGGCGCCGCGCCTTCGGCGAATCGTCGTGACACGATCAGCGGACTGCAACAACCCAGTTCGACGGTCGCCAGCAGTCCAGCGGCCAGTATCATGAGTGAGCGCCACCGCGGCGCGGAGCGACCAGCATCGGCGCGTATCAGGTGCTGGAACATAAGAAAGGCGACGAGCCACGGGCCATGAGACGAGTTCTTGCCCCCCACTCAATCGGCAGGTTCGTCTGCAAACTTGAGGATTGCCGAGGAAATGCGGCTACGACTTCCAGCCCATCACCTCTTTTCTCACCCGTGGAGAGCAGGGACGCACAGGAGAGTTGTTTCCTCGCCGCTCACGGGCAGAAACGGCTCAGTGGTTCCACGAGAACTCGCTGCTGTTCAGCAAGGTCCAGCAGATATCGGTGAGGATACGCTGGCGTTGGGCTCCGCGGCTGTCGGCCAGGCGGGCCTGGAAACGGCTGAGTTCCTCGCCGACCGGGCGGCGAGTCAGCGTGCAGAGGAAAGCCGTCTCCAGCGCCGACTGGTCATCCCCGGCGAGCATCGCGATGCGGGTGGAGGCATTGGTGATGGGATTCTGATCCGTCCTTTCCCGCACGAGCTTACCGTTCATCAGCAGTAAGCGCTGGGTGATCGTGCCGGGATGATCGGCGAACTCGTCTTCACCAATGTCCCCGTATCGTTCGACGAAGTCCCGCGCCTGAAAGAACCGGCCTAATTGTGCCAGGATATGGGCCTCTGCGTCCAAGGTGGTCAGGGACGCGGACTGAATGATGCTGCCGGCCACTTGATCCGGGCGCAACCGGGACAGCGGGAAGACGGCCCACGCTTGTTCCTGTTCGACGGTCACTTCTCCCGTCGTGCGACGGCTGTCGCGCTGATAGACGTCGGTGGCGGCGATGACGCGGATCAGTCGCTGGAGGTCGTATCCATGTGCGACGAAATCGTCGGCCAGAGTTTCCAAGCCAGGAGGAAAAGGCCCGGCGAGCGGAATGCTGTCGATCGGTGCGACGAGGGGGCTGCCACACAAGATGGCCCAAAGGCGGTTGACGGTCGCCCGAGCGAAGGGCCGATTTTGCGGGTGAGTCACCCAGCGGGCCAGCTGCTCGCGTCGCGTCTTGGCACGCGGAACCAATTCCCCGAGGAAGGGAGGCTGCGGGACGACTTGGGTCTCCTCCTCCTCGTTCAAGAATTGGTAACGGTAATCGCGGGCTCCGTCGCGAATTCCAAACAACGAGGCTTCCGCCTGGCTGAAATAGGCCGCCAGCGCGTGAAAATCGGCTTGTTCTCCGGACCGCAGGGCGCCGATATCGCCGATTTCAATGTTCCCTAGCTTGTCGTCGTGGCACTGCAGGCAATCGATGCGAACCGCCAGGAACGCGCGGGCCGTGCGACCGGCGAGCTTGATGTCGTCCGGCTGCCCTTTCTCGTTCCCATCGGCCGTGGCGGTGAGAAAATTCACCGCCGGAGCATCGGTCCACAGGCCCTTGGCGGTGAGCAGTTCGCGGACGAGTTCGTCGTACGGACGATTCGCGGCCAGCTGATCGCTCAGCCACATCACGAAGCGTCGACGCCGGAACAAGAGGAAGGGACCTTGATCGGTTCCCACGAAGGCACGCGCCATGCGTTCGGCCACGTAGTCACTGTAACGGCGATCGGCGAGCAACCGGGAGAGCCACCACTCGATCCGGACCGATGCAGGGCGTGCCTCGAAAGCGCGGATTTCCTCGAGCGACGGAATCGTGCCGGTCAGGCCGAGCGCGAGGCGCCGGGCGATCATCAAATCGTCCGCCCGCTCGGCTGGCTCGACGCCCCGCCGCTGCCATTCCGCCGCAAACTCACGATTCACGCGCTGCACGACATCGTGGTACTCGGTGCGAGCGGCGAGGGCGGCGTCCAGGTTGGGAAGGTCGACCAGTCGCTCGCCCCGCAGCAGCAGTCCCGAGAGTCCGCCCAGGGCCGTTAAGCACAGCGCCGCAAACATCAGGTTGCGCCACCACATCACGTCACTCACGCTTTCCTGAAAGTCGCCCGAGGCGAGGCGTGACGGAACACCGACCTCGTCCGCGGCTACGGATTAAACGACTTGTCCCCGCACGAAAAGCGGGAACGGGAAGCGGCACGAGTTCGCTGAAACCCGGCGGCCGCTCGCTCTGGTATTGCATCATCAGTCGTTCGTATTAGAAAGTACCTCGGGAGCTCGGCGGCCGTTTCAAACGGGTGGACGAATCCATGGCAACCGGTCAGCAGATGTTCTACCCGGATCGGCTGGGCGAGGTCGAGGACTTCGAGGACGTCCGGGTCGTGGGAGACGGTGAGGTCGTCGCGGAGCAGGGCCGTATCGGGCTGCCCCTGCACTGGGTGGGGCGCGCCTGGGCCTGGATCGGTGGGGCATTTCATTGGTTGTTTGGACTGGCGTCGCTGCTGGCGACTTTGGCCTTTCTGGCAGCCATCCCAATTCTGCAACTGCTGAGTCTCGGCTACCTGCTGGAGGCGAGCGGTCGCATTGCGCGGGAGGGGCGGTTGTCTGCCGGGTTCATTGGCATCCGGACCATGGGCCGCCTGGGCAGCCTGGTGCTGGGGACGTGGCTGTGTCTGTGGCCCCTGCGCTTGCTGTCGGATCTGTGGTATTCGGCTCAGCTGATATCGCCGGACGGGAGGTCGGCCGCGAACCTACGGTTGGCGCTCGTGGCGGGGACCGTCGGTTACGTGGCCCACATCCTGATGGCCTGGTACTGCGGGGGCCGCTTGCGCCATTTCTTCTGGCCGCTCTTCGCGCCATTCCTGCTGGCCATGTGGACGGCGCGGCGGATAGCGGGCAGCCGTTGGCTCCGACCGGTGTTACGGCCGGGCCTGGCCGCTATTTCGCCCCGGCTGTGGGATACGTTGACGCGTGTGCCTCCGCTCGCCACTTGGTTTCCTCCGGCGATTCTCTGGCAGGCCTGGCGACGGGGCGTGTGGTGGACGGAAGCACGCGATGCCAGTTGCGAATTTCTGCTCGGATTGCGGCTGCCGTACTACTTCTGGCTCGGCATGCGCGGCTTCGCCGGAGCCGTGCTGTGGCTGAGCATTCCCGCCTTGATGATTATCGGAATGACCAAGTTACCGGCGCTCGTCCAGGACGCCGGCGCGAATCTGCGGTCCGTCCGTTTCGTGTCGGCCGTCGGCGGGCTGTCTGGGTTTCTGGGAGCGCTGGGCATGGCCGGCGTACTCTTGTACCTGCCCTTCCTGCAGGCCCATTTTGCGAGTGAGAACCGGTTTCGCGCGCTCTTTGCTGTGGGGGAGGTTCGCCGTTTGTTCCAGCGTGCCCCCGTGGCGTTCTGGTTCGCGCTGTTCGTCACCCTGCTGTTTGCAACGCCGTTGTATTTGCTGAAGATCGAGTACACACCGCGCGAGCTGCTCTGGCTTCCGAACGTCGTCTTCGTCGTGTTCCTCTTTCCCGCGCGGCTGATCGCGGGCTGGGCGCTGGCGAGGGCTCGGCGGCGCGAAGCACCACGTTGGTGGCTTACGCGGTGGGCGGCGCGGCTAGCCGCGGTGCCCGTCGTCGCCGCCTACGTGCTGATCCTGTTCTTTACTCAGTATGTCTCCTGGGACGGCGCTTGGAGCCTTCTCGAACAGCACCCCTTCCTGTTGCCGGCGCCCTTCTTCGGGCTCTAGCTTGGCTCTGTCAGAAAACCCACATAGTTGACCGCAAGGCTGTTCATCCAATCCCCTCTCCTGGTACTCCGGGAGAGCGTCAGGGTGAGGGGCATTCTCGGCCGCATCTGCGACCCGGCATTGCATTCCCTCCCGGATCGGAGACAGAGGCGTGCTGGCGGCAGGATAAGACGAAAGTTACAACAGCCAGGAGGGTCGTTCCATCCTCTGCCGGCCATTCCGGGAGGGCCAAATTGCATGCCGCTCCGAAACGTCATGTTCCTGTTCATGACCGCGATTGTTTCCTTTGGCTGCTATTTAAAGGCCGAACGAAACCGATATGCCGCGCAAGTCGCCGAAGCGATGAAGGTCGTGAGCGACCTGTACGTCGAGCCCGTCGAGCAGCGCCAGCTCTTTGAACATGCCATGGAAGGGATGCTGGAAGGGCTGGATCCCTATTCGGCGTACGTCGGACCGGAAGTGTTTCAGGCAATGGAGCAGAGCCTGGACCAAGAGTTCGGTGGCGTCGGCATCGAAGTCGAGAAGAAGACGGACGAAGATCCGATCCTGGTGCTGACGCCGCTGTTCGATTCTCCGGCTTATCACGCCGGCTTGCGCTCGGGCGACCAGATCCTGGCGATTGATGGCGAAAGCACGATGGGAATGAAGCCCAAGGACGCCATCTTGCGCATGCGCGGCAAGCCGGGTTCCCTGGTGAAGCTGCTCATCCGTCACGCCGACTCGCCCGAGGAATTGCCCGTGGAAGTGACGCGAGCGATCATCGTCGTCGATTCGCTGCTCGGCGACACGCGGCGCCCGGACGGTACTTGGGACTTCCATCTCCGCGGCAACCCGCGCATCGGCTATCTGCGACTGGTCACGTTCGGCAAGCATTCGGCAATGGAGCTGCGCCAAGTGCTCGGGGACGGCCGAGGCTGTCCTTTCGATGCGGTTATTCTCGATCTGCGGGATAACGCCGGTGGGTTGCTGGACACCGCGGTCGAGACCTGCGACATGTTCCTCGACGCAGGGCGCATTGTCTCGACGCGAGGGCGGGACGGGGTTGATCGGCGAGTCTACGAGGCGACTCCCTCGACGGTGATTTCCGATTCGATTCCACTGGTCATCTTGATCAATAAATACTCGGCGAGCGCTAGTGAAATTGTCGCGGGATGCCTGCAGGATCACGGGCGGGCGATCGTCATGGGCGAACGGAGCTGGGGCAAGGGTACCGTTCAGAACCTGTTCGAACTGGAGGGAGGGCGGAGCGCCCTGAAGCTGACCACCGCCACTTATTGGCGTCCCAGCAACAAGAACATTCATCGACGCGAGAATGCACCGGAGAACGAGGATTGGGGGGTGCGGCCGAACGAAGGCTATGAGATGGTGCTGACCGACGACCAATGGAAGGAACTGTACGCCGCTCGCCGGGAACGCGACACCGGTCGCCGGAATCCGCAGGCCTCGCCGGACGTGGACCAACCCGTCGATCCCCACGTCCAGCGTGCGCGCGAGTATCATGAGGCCAAGCTGTAGAAAGAGGAGAACGCTGAGATCCGCCGGGGACCGGCTGCGAGGTGGTTGGCCCAGGGGCCTGAGAAAACACTCGCGCAGCCAGTGCCACCCAGCCCGCTCGCGACAGGATGGGACGGGGAGGAGAGAAAAGGACGCAGTGCCGCCGGGGGCCTGGCAGGCCTTGCTCGGCGGGCCACGTTCAGGTTGTCCCACCGCCGGCGCCCGGCGGGCCACTCCGAGGCCGATCTCGGGTGATGTATACCAGCGCGATGAAGTCGTACAGGCCGTGGGTCAGGATCGGGGCGGCCAAGCCGCCCGTGACCAGGTACAGGCCGCCCAGATAGCCCCCGACCATCGCCGCCAGGCAAGCGTAGGTGGCCGACAACCAGTGGCACAGCCCGAACAGGACCGACGCTAGCAGCCAGGCGACCAGAGGTTGCCCGGCCCCCGGTAGAAACCGTTCGAGCCCGCCCTGAAGCACGCCCCGAAACAGCAATTCTTCGCCCAACCCCGCGCCTGCCGACAGGACGAACAACTGCCAGAGCGGCAACGGCGCGAACAGCTGATTCAAGAGGTCCGTGGACAGTTGTTTCAATTCTCGCAGCGGTCCGACCGGATAGTGATCCAGCAGCCAGAGCCCGAGGAGGAGTGGCACGGTAGCTCCGCACCCCCATGCTACCTGCAGTCCCCAGGGCATGGGCTCGCGACCTGGCAACGCGGAGGAGGAGGCCCGCCAAGGATCGAGACCGAGGAGCCAGGCCGCGATCAACGCCACTGCTCCCAGGCCCAGCTCGAAGCTCAGGGCTCGCGGAAAGAACCGGTGAAGGAAACGTGGGCTCATGGCGCTGCAAGGGGGCCACCGGCGCGAGCCGAGTGGCGAGACTGAGGGTAGCGTGGTAACGTGGACGGCCGTCTTAACCCTGACTGGAGGATCCATCCGATGCGGTTTGCCAATCTGGTCGCCTTCACTGTACTGACCGTCGCGGCATCGAGCACGGCCGCTTCAGCCGACACGGTTACCGTCCACAAGCGTGCACGGCTGGAGGCGGGCGGCGGAAAATGGACCGCGCGGGAAGTGGCCGAAACGTGGAAGTCGGCGGAGTCCGCCATCATTGTCTGTGACATGTGGGATTCGCATCACTGCCTGAATGCCGTTCGCCGCGCCGTCGAAATGGCGCCGCGCATGAACGCGGTGCTCGGCCGGGCGAGGGAACTAGGGATGCTGATTATCCATGCGCCCAGCAGTTGCATGGCAGCTTACCAGGATCATCCCGGTCGGAAACGGGCCCAGTCAGCGCAGCCGGCTGCGAACCTGCCGCCGGACATCGGTCAGTGGTGCCGGCAGATACCGGCCGAGCTCGCGGGTCAGTATCCGATCGATCAGACCGCCGGGGGCGAAGACGACGATCCTGACGAACATGCACAGTGGCAGGCGAGGCTGGCGGCACTTGGCCGCACACCGGCTTCACCCTGGAAGAGTCAGCTGTCGCTGCTGACCATTGACGCGAGGGACGCCATCAGCGACAGCGGAGTCGAAATCTGGAACTTGCTCGAAGCGCGCGGGATTCGCAACGTGGTCCTGCTAGGCGTGCATACGAACATGTGCGTGCTGGGACGGCCTTTCGGACTGCGCCAGATGGCCAAGAACGGCCGCAATGTCGTGCTGATGCGGGACATGACCGACACCATGTACGATCCCAGCCAGTGGCCGTACGTGAGCCACTTCGCGGGGACACACCTGATCGTGGAGCACGTCGAGAAGTATGTCTGTCCCACGATCACCAGCGTCGATTTCCTGGGAGGCGAGCCTTTCCGCTTCGCGCGGGATCATCGGCGCGTGGCGATCCTGATTGGCGACGACGAGTACAAGACGGAAGAGACGCTGCCTGCTTTCGTGGAATCCGATCTGAAGCCACTGGGTTTCGAAGTGGACATGGTCCATGCGGACTCGGCGGACAAGCATCGTTTTCCCGGCATGGAAGAAGCCATCCGCCGAGCAGACGCGGTGCTGGTCAGTGTTCGCCGCCGTCTGCCGCCGCCCGCACAACTGAACGCGCTGCGTGATCATTTCGCGGCCGGCAAACCGATCCTCGGCATCCGGACGGCATGTCACGCCTGGTGCCTGCGTGATGACAAACAAAATCAGGCGGCCGTGGAAAAGGGACAGGGTGTCTGGCCGGAGTTCGATGCCGTTGTGTTCGGCGGAAATTACACGAACCACCACGGCAATGGACCGCAGACGACGATCGCCGTGGCAGGCCGCGCCGGATCCCATCCGATCCTGCGCGGCTTAGCGGGCGCCGATGGGCGGCCTTTCGCGGGTGGATTCGCGGGGAGCGGATCGTTGTATCGGGTGCGTCCGCTCGCTTCGTCGACCGAGCCACTCCTGTGGGGCTCTATCCCCGGTCAGGAAGCCGAGCCCGTGGCTTGGACTAATCGGGCCGGTCCACGCCAGGCCCGCGTCTTCAATACCACACTGGGACATCCGGATGACTTTACGGCCCCTGGATTCCGCAAACTGCTCGTCAATGCGCTGTTCTGGTCGCTCGAGGAACCCTACCCAGCGGGTCAAGATATCGAGCGGCTGTTGCCACAGGCTTCCGTCCACCCCTAGACCTCACGCCTTAAGCCTCCCACCCGGACCTATTCCGGCATGTCGCTCGGATGAGGGGTTCTCAAGGCCCGTGGCGGACGTGAAAATGGGCAATTCCCGGGTAGCGTCTCCGGGGCGTCCAGGCTGACGCGACGGAGCGCGGAATTGAACCTTTGGGGAGGCATCGTCATGTATCAGGGATCGGCTCTGCTCCGTACCCTCGGAGCTGCTTTGTGCTTGTCGCTGATCGTGGTGGCTGTCGGACAGGCTCAAGAATCCGCCGTCAATTGGCAACGGCATCCCTGGGCCCGATTCGGCGCGGGCTCGTGGAAGAAGGTGCGAGTCCACAACGAGTCGTTGAACGACAAGGGCGAAGTCGAGAGTACGAGTGTCACCGATACGACGACGACGCTGGTCGAGGTATCGCCTATCGAATATACGCTGCGGATCGACGTGGAGGTGGAGGTGGCGGGGCGGCGTTTTGTTGTGGCCCCGAAAGTGTTAACGCAGGGGTACAATGGCGAGTCGAAGTCGAGCGGGCAGACGGTCGAGCTGAAGACAGTGGGGCCGGGCGAAGTGGAGATCAACGGGCGGAAGTACCCGGTCGAGATCCGCAAGGTGACAATCAACGGGGACGAGTTGAAGCGCGTCAGCTATCTGCATTACAGTCAGGATGTTGCGCCTCACGTATTAAGGCGGGAGACCAAGGCGACGGAGGCGGAGACAGGCCGACCGAAGTACGAAACGTCCGTGGATGTGACGGCCGTGGAGATGCCGTTTCGCGTGTTGTCGGAGACGAAGCTGGCGTCCCATATGAAGACCATCCAGCGTAAGGCGGACGGGGCGTCGACCGTCACATTGGAGGTGTACTGTGACGATGTCCCCGGGGGCTTGGTGGAGAGTTCGACGAAGGAAATGAACGCGGAAGGCCGGGTGATAACTCAGAGCATTTTGGAATTGGTGGAGTACCAGGTGGTACCGGTACCCTCGGCGGACACGGCCAGCGCAACGTCGTCGACGCGGCGGCGTCTGTTTCACCGCTCCCGGTTGCGGAATGAGCCAGGGCGAAGCGTAAACCGTTGAGTGCCCGTGTTTTGTTGGTCGCCAGGATAGTTGGTAATGAGCATTGCGAACCCGAGCAACGTGCGCTCTGCTGGATCGGCACCGCGGGCCGTCGTCGAGATCCCTTTACGGGTCAGTACCTACGATCGGGTCTCAGGTCTGTTAATTGCCTTGCTGATCCTCTTAGGGGGATCTGTCGGGGTCCTGTTTCTGGCCTGGCTGATGACGACGATCGTCTTTGCGCCGGCCGCTCGGCCCGTGAAACTCATCGAGAACGCGGCCGGCCGGGGCGATCATGCGGAAGGCTTCGCCCGCGATCTGGAAGCGCCGGGCGAGGAGGAGATGCCCGAGTTGATGGAGCCGCAACTGCAGACTTCCATCGAGGCACTGACAGACGCCGTGTCGGCGGTAGCGGCGTCGAGCGATGTGTTTGACACGGATTCCCTGAGCACGAGCAAGGGAGAAGGCGGGTTGGGAGACAGTCGTCCGCCCGGGCCGTTGGGTGAAGGGGACAACATCATCCCTCGCTTCGAGCGATGGGAAATCCGCTGGTCGTCGACGAACTTGAATGCCTACGCTCAGCAGTTGGATTTCTTCAAGATTGAGCTAGGCGCGGTGGGGGGCGGCCGCAAGGAGGTCGACTATGCTGTGGGCTTGGCCAAAGCTCGGCCGGATACGAAGTCGGGACCGAGCAAGAGCGAAAAGCGCCTCTACATGACGTGGAAAGGGGGCACACTGCGGCAGTTTGACGAACAACTGCTGGCCAAGGCCGGCGTGCCGACGGCGAACCGCACTTTGATGCAGTTTTACCCCGAAGAAACAGAAGACATGCTCGCCTGGCTGGAAATGGAAAGTGCCAAAAAGCAAGGACACTCGAGCGCCAAAGAATTCCTGCGGACTGTGTTCGGAGTGCGGACCGCCGGGCGGGGCTTTGAGTTTTACGTCATCGAACAACGTTTTCGGCCAGCGCCTCCGTGACGCCAGCCTGACCGGGACGCGGTTCCGTAGTCAGTCCGCCGCGGGTCATCACCCGGGTGGGCGGCAGCCCGCGTGGAAGCTTCTGCTCGAGTACCAGAACTGATTTGATCGTCAAGTAAGTGAACGACCCATGGATCAGCTGTTTACCATTGCTGGAAATGCGACGTACCTGACACTGGCCGTGACGGCGCTGTGGGGTGCCTATTGCGGCGTAATCGCGTGGATGCTGGTCGGCAAGAAAGCCTTTAAAACGGAAGCGGCGCAGAACGAGTTCCTCGATCAGGTCGATGCACTGCTGGCACGCGGCGATTTCAACGGAGTGTGCGCGATGTGCGAGGACGATCCGCGGGCGGTGCCGCAGCTGGTGTTCCTGGCCGTCGCCAACCGGAACATGGGAATGGCCAAGGTTCGGTCGCTGGTGCAGGACCGCTTTCAGCGGGACGTGCTCATGTCGCTCGAGTTTTACATGACCTGGGTACTGACCATGATTAAGACGGGCCCGATGTGGGGACTGCTGGGCACGGTGCTCGGGATGATTGGCGCCTTCAACCAACTGGCCGCGGCCGACACCGTGAAGGCCTCGTCGTTGGCCGGCAACATCAGCCTCGCGCTGCTCACTACGGCAGCCGGATTGATGATCGCCATTCCGCTGATGATGGTCGTCTCGGGCGTAAACACTCGGATACGCAAGCTGGAGGACCTGGTTGGAAACGGGCTCAGTCGCTTCTTTGACACGTTGCAGTCCTCCTCCGTGGGAGCAATGCGGAAGTAGCACTCATGTCGATAGCTGCACCCGAAATTGACGATTTGGACGCCACAGAAGACGGCGCACCCTTCACGTTGCCCACTCGGCGCACGACCGAGGACACGGAGATGGACATGACGCCGATGATCGACATGACGTTCCAGCTGCTGATTTTCTTCCTGGTGACGTTTAAGTCCGACCCGGCGGCCAGCATCCCTTTGCCATCGGCCAAGTTTGGCAGCGCGGTTCCCTCGCGGAACGCGATCATTGTGTCGGTGCAGAAGGGCGAGGGCATAAACCCCGCGAAGATCTATAAGGGATTCGCCAACGATCCCAAGAACCTGATCAACACGACGGATCTGAAAGAGATTGAATCCCAGCTGATGGACTATATCCAGACGGAGGCGGACCGGGGCGAGAAGACGATGGTGATCATCCAGGCGGGCAAGGATGTCAAGCACCGCGATGTGGCGGCCGTGGCAAACAGCGTGAAGTCCATCGTACAAATCCAGCAGCTGTACGTCGCGGTACTGGAGGTACATTAGCCGCCGTGGCCGTCTTATTCCAATGTCCGTCCTGCCAGACCACGCACTCTGTTTCCGAGCGCATGGTAGGGCGCCGCGTGCGGTGTCCGAGTTGCGATACGCTCGTGGAAGTGGTGGCTTTGCCAGCGGAAGTTTCCGAGGCGGACACGCCTCCCGCCCCCCCTTCGACCGTTCGCGCCGGCCAGCGGGCGGAAATGGACGAAGACCGTGGCCGTGGCACGGTGATGCTGACTCCGGTCGCCGAAATCGGAGGGGGCGATACCGTGATGCTGCAGGCAGTCGACGTGCTACCCGCCGCAACGACCGGAGCGGGCCGGCCGCCGGGTCCACCCCGCAAGCCGCCGGCTCGCCCCAAGTCTGCCGAAGAAGAGCGGCCAGCCGAACATTTCCGGAAGTCGCGACTCGTCGATACGGAAATGGATATGACTCCCATGGTCGACGTGACCTTCCAGATGCTGATCTTTTTCATGATCACCGCCGCGTTCGCCCTGCAGAAGGCCAAGGAAATCCCCAAACCGCAGAGCGATGATCCCAGCACGACTGTCGTCGTGCAGGAAGATACGGCCCACGATCGGGTGACGGTGAAGATTGACGAATACAATACGTTTCTGGTCATCAATCCGGACGGCGACGAAGAAGAGGCGCCCAGCGTCCAGGATCTGTACATCAAGCTCCGGCGGGCCAAGACCGGCGGGAGCACCGGGCAAGTGCCCACGAAGCTGCGGGTCGAGGCCCATGGCGACGCTTTGCACGAGCGGGTCGTCGCGGCTCTGGATGCCGGCAACGAGACGGGTTTTGCGGAGCTGGAACTGGCGACTACGCCGGATGACGCCGAGTGACATCTCGCTGGCTGCCCTGCGTCGCAGGGACATGCGCGGAAAGGTAAGACATGTCTGCCAAGTTGTTCTTGGAAGTGCTCGAGAAAAGCGGGCTGCTGGATCGCTCGGTGACGGCGGAAATCCGCCAGCAGGTCGCCGACAGCAAACAGAAGATCTCGGCCGAGTCCGTGGCCAAAGCCCTCGTCGAGAAGGGGCATCTCACCAAGTTCCAGGCCACGAAGCTGATCGGCGAGGTCAGCGAGGCGATCGAGTCGGCGCGTGCCGCTCGGGCTGCCAAAAAGCAGGCAGATGACGAATTGCTCGATCTGGCACCGCTCGATATGGACGAAGAGGGCGAGCGCGGGACAGGACGCTCCGCGGACCACGAAGACGACGTGGTCATGCTGGAAGATGCCGGTGGCCTGACGCCGGTGGAGGATGCCGGTGCCGGCCTGACTCCGGTGGGCGTCGTGCCTGAGGGGCTCACGCCGGTCGCTGGCACACGGGGACGGACCCTCGAGCCATCGCATGCGGACCCCTTCGGCGGCAATGGAAATGCCGGTTTCGATCCGTTCTCGACCACCCCGCATTCGGGCCAGTCAT
>JBFWYF010000006.1:0-32008 GCA_050186685.1 Pirellulaceae bacterium | reverse complement strand
CTCCAGTTGGACTCGCTGCCTTCGGCGTCGCGGAAGCGATATTGCCAATAGTAGGTTCCCGGCGTCCAGGGTTCGCGGTGCGTATACGTATTCCAGACAAACCCCTCGACCTGTTCGGGCTCGGCGAAGTCACGCCGGCGCGACCATTGCACCGTGTAGGTGGCGGCGCTGGGTTCATGCAGCCAGATCAGGGACGGGGGATTCAGCGAGGTGGTGCTACCGTCGGCGGGCCGGTAGCCGATTTCTCCCGGACCCGGCGGACGATTGGCAATTGTCGGTTCGGCACCCGCCGCCCTGAAGCCGCTCGCGGCGTGGATGAGTGTGAGCAGCAGGATGGACAGGAGAAAGGCGAAGACGTTCCGCCGGACAGAACTCCGGCACCCTGCGCTCCGAGACGTCGTCATGATGGTTCCTCCATGGCCCAGGATCGGTCTGGCCGGCTCAGATTGTAACGCGCGACGGACTCGGCGACCTACAGCGGTGCGGGCAGATCACGCCTCGAAAAGCGGTAGACGGCGGCGATGAAACCGACCACCCCGCCGCCCAACAGCAGGAGGTCCTGGACTACCGGCCCCAGCCCGGTCCACCCGCCCTGTTCGTCCGTCTGCATCAGAGCCCATAACTGTTCGGGTGTCGCGTCCGCGATCCGCACGTGCACTTCGGGCACGTAGGCGCTTAAGACCGTGGTGTAGCTCAGCCATTCCCACCCCTCCAGTCCCATGGCCGCCGCCTTCAAGATCACCTGGACGATCATCGTTCCGGTCATGATGCCGATGGTGCGCCAGCGATACCGGTCCCACGACGACAGCCACGTTGTCACCCCGGCCATCAAGACTCCCATCGCGAACAAATTGGCGCTGGCCGGCAGGAACACCCGCGCGTCGACTTTGTCGCGCATGGGAATCTGGCGAGTCTCTGGCGTGCCAAAGGGCAGGGGGAGGGAGTCGCCGAGCCCGGGAAAGGGGAAAGGGAGCGCCAGGCGGGGATACACCTCCTCTTTGACGTGCGTAGTCCAGATCCCTGCCGCCGTCCCGGTCCAGGCGGCGGCCGCCAGCACCGCCATGCCGACTACGGCGACGGTGTTCTGCGTCCACAATACGTGCCGCCGCGAGACAGGTTGGGCGAGCAGCATCTCCATGGTCCCGCGATTGATCTCACCGCTCACCGCATCGGATCCCCGCGCGATGGCCCACACCGCCACGCATAGAACGACGATCAGTTCCTGGTAGGCTAGGGCAATCCGGCCGGGGTACGTAATAAGCCACTCGAAGTCGACGGACAGGAACTTTCGCCAGTCTCCGGGCAGCATTTCCAGGATCGCGCGGAAACGATCCGTCGAAAGGCGGCTGACAATCCAGACGCGCAGCCAACAGAATGTGAATATCGAGGCCGCACAGCCCGCCAACAGCCAGCGCGATTCGCGCCAGCACTTGTACAACAGCAAGTGCGTCATAGGGACGTGGGCTCGAAATGAGCGGATCCATGGAAACGATCGTAGACCGGGCGCAGCCCCACCTGTTCGACTCGTACGTCTTCGAGCGGATAGCGGGCCAGCCAGGATAACAGAGGTGCCAGATCGTCGCCGCTCTCGACCGTCAGTTCCCGATCTCGCTGGCGGATCGTTCGGCAAGCGCCCTCGTAATCGTGCAGCGGAGTCTCGACGGGCTCGCGAAACCACACGTGGACGCGATGGCAACGCCGAATCTCGGCCATCCACTGCACATGGACCAGCTCTCCGGCGCGTAGGATAGCGACCCGGTCACACGTTTCTTCGACCTCGGACAGGACGTGCGACGAGAACATAACGGTCCGTTTCCGCTCGCGCGCTTCCCGGACCATCTGGAGAACCTCCGCGCGCACCGTAGGGTCCAGGTTGGCCGTGGGCTCGTCCAAGATGACCAGTTCGGTGTCGGCGGCGAGAGTCACGGCCAGTGCCAGTTTCTGACGCATTCCCGTCGACATGGCGCTGACGCGACGGGAGAGGTCCAAGTCAAGTCGGGCAGCGACCTGGCGATAGGCCGCCGGGCTGCGATGAGGCCGCACGGCCGCGAAGAAGTCCAGTACTTCGGCGCCTCGCATACTGCGGAATAATTGCGGTTCGCCGGGCAGGTAGGCCGTCAGTTGGCGGACACGCAGCGAATCGTGGGTACAGTCGAAGCCGCCGATCTGAGCCGTGCCGCTGGTGGGGCGCAGCATTCCGAGCAGCAGGCGGATCAGCGTCGTCTTGCCGGCGCCGTTCGGGCCGAGCAGACCGAAGACCTCGCCGGATTCGACCGTCAGGGTACAATTGTGCAGCGCCGACACCGCTCCATACCGTTTCGACAGCGACTCGGTTCTGACAAACAAGGGAACGCTCCTTCTCTCGGATCGCGGCAATTTTACCGTGTGACCGCAACCCTGGGATAAGAGGGAGAAAGATCGCTGCGGAATGCCGGACCGTCGAGGCGTTTCCCGAAGGTTGATCGGCAGGGTTTCGGCCTGCTATGCTGGTTCCGACCACACGCACTTTCGCCCTTACTGGAGTCGGATCATGACACGGACCCCGGACATGACGCCCTGGCAGCATCCGCGCATCTCCCGTCGTACGGCGGTTCAGGCGGGGGCCATCGGATTGCTGGGCCTGGGGGCAGGAGATCTGCGAGCGCTACGGGCGGCAGGTCATGTTTCCTCGGCGGGTGGCGGGAAAGCCAAGTCGTGTATCTATATCTTTCTGTCCGGCGGACTCGCGCAGCACGAGAGTTTCGACTTGAAGCCCGAGGCCCCCGCGGACATTCGCGGCGAATTCCACCCCATCGCCACACGGACTCCCGGAATCGATATTTGCGAACACCTGCCGGGACTCGCCCAACGCAGTGACCGCTGGGCCCTGGTCCGTTCCCTGACGCATGGGTCCAACGAACACACCGTAGGTCATTTCTACATGTTGACAGGTCGCAGCGTTCCGTCGCCGGGGTTCCGAGGCGACCGGATGCCGCGGCCCACGGATTGGCCTTCGATCGCGTCGACAGTGGGCGACGCGCTGCCGGCCCGCAATCACAACCTTCCTCCCGCCATCGTCCTGCCGGAACGGCTGGTTCACTGGTCGGGAGGCACCATTCCAGGAGCGTATGGCGGCCTGATGGGTAGCCGGCGCGATCCCTTCTTCATTGAAGCCTCGCCCTATGGAGATCCGTTCTGGCGCGGTGCGTATCCCGAGTACACCTTTCCCAACCAGTCCAAGAAGCCACCCAAGCATGCGGATGATCGTGTTTACCAGGCACCTGAAATCCGGCTCGCCCCGGGCATGAGCCTCGGCCGACTCCATGGCCGACTCGACCTGTTGCAGGAGTTGGACCGCCAGCGTGCCGCGCTCGAAACCACCGCCTCCGTTCAGCCCTACGACCGCCATCGTCAGTCCGTGGTGTCATTGCTGGCCGACGCTAAAGTGCGCCAAGCATTCGATGTGACCAACGCCGACGACAAGACGCAGCAGCGGTATGGGCGCAACAGCTTTGGCTGGTCGTTGCTCATGGCCTATCGCCTGGTGGAAGCCGGCGTGAACATGGTGCAGGTCAACTTGGGTAATAACGAGACCTGGGACACGCACGGCGATGCCTTTCATCGCCTGAAGGATAAGCTGCTGCCGCCCACCGACCGGGCCCTTTGCGCGCTGCTGGACGACTTGCAGCGCGTAGGCTTGCTGGAAAGTACCCTGATCGTCGTAGGCAGCGAGTTCGGCAGAACGCCGAAACTATCGACGTCGCAAGATTCCTTCTTTGCGGCCGGCCGCGATCACTGGGGCGCCGTGCAGAGCGTTTTGTTCGCCGGAGGCGGTATTCGCGGCGGTACGGTGATCGGTTCATCCGACAAAGACGGCGCCTATCCGGCGAGCCAGCCCCAGAAGCCCGAAAATATGGCGGCCACCATCTATCACGCGCTTGGCATTCCTCCGAGCGCCGCCTGGTACGACGATGTGCAACGTCCCCAGCCGATTTATCACGGCGATCCCATTCCGGGACTGACTTGAGCCAAGTCAGCCGGTAGGGCGCGGCCGGGGTGGCGGTCGTCTTCGGCGGTAACCCCCCGGAGAAGACGGCTTTTCCAACTGAGGTATGTATCAAGCCAGGGACTGAGCCCGCGCTCCGCAGCTCGTCAGGGTCTCCCCTAGAAGACGGGTTAGTCCGGCCGGAAGCGAAGCGTACCACCTTGCGAAAGCCCCGGCCGGTTACTAACTTGCGACGCTATGAACATTGAAGGTCATGCGACCCACCAGAGTTTTTGGCTGTGGGTCATGTGTCTGACCGGCGTCGACTATTTCAGCACTCTCGGTTACCAGCCGTCCATTGCCTACGACGCGACGGGCCTGCTCGCCCCTTTTGCCACGCTGATTCTGGTTGGCGTCACGCTCGGCTGCGCTCTGCCCATCTATTCGTATGTAGCTGGCGAGTCGTTTGCTGGCCAAGGGTCGATCGCGATGCTCGAGCGACTCCTGTCGGGGTGGCGGAGCAAGTTCCTGGTGCTCGTACTGTTAGGATTTGCCGCGACCGATTTTGTTATCACCAAGACGTTGTCTGCAGCCGACGCGGCGGAGCACCTGATTCACAATCCGCTCTGGCAGAAGCTGCCATCGGCGGTGGCCCACAGCCAGCTCGTGCTCACGGCCATGTTGCTGGTCGTGCTGGGCGGGGTGTTTCTACGGGGATTTCGCGAAGCGATCGGGCTCGCCGTGGCGCTCGTTGCCGTCTATCTGAGCTTAAATATCCTGGTCATCGGCAGCGGGCTCGGATATCTCGCGGCGCATCCCCACTGTTTGGGGGATTGGTTGGGCCAGATTCGGGATGGCGACTGGCACATGGGGGAACAACCATTTTTTGCGGCCAAAGGTTGGCTGGGTGTATTGGCGGTCTGCGTACTGTACTTTCCCAAGCTAGCACTGGGGTTGAGTGGGTTCGAAACGGGTGTCGCCGTTATGCCGCTGGTCCGGGGGGATGCGACGGATGACCCGACTCGTCCCACCGGGCGCATTCGCAACACCCGCAAGCTGCTGATCACGGCCGCCATCATCATGTCGTTCTTGTTGTCCGGGTCGGCACTGGTCACGGCGACCCTTATTCGTCCCCACGAGCTGATGGAAGGGGGAGCGGCGGCCAACCGCGCCCTGGCTTTTCTCGCCCATGGGCAGAGCGTCCACCCGATTAATCCTTGGTTCGGGGAACTGTTCGGCACGCTGTATGACCTGAGCACCGTGTCGATCTTGTGGTTCGCCGGCGCCAGCGCCATGTCCGGGCTGTTGAATCTCGTGCCACGCTACCTGCCTCGCTACGGGATGGCGCCGGAATGGGCTAGCGCCGTGCGGCCACTGGTGCTGTTGTTCACGGTGATCAATCTGCTCGTCACCTGGTTTTTCGGGGCCAGCGTCGAGGCGCAGAGCGGTGCTTACGCGACAGGGGTGATGGTGTTGATCTCGAGCGCGTGCGTGGCGGTCGGCATCGATCAGTGGAACAAGCGGCGAGGGTTCTGGTGGGCGCGCGTGCCCTGGAAGATCGTCCTGATTACGCTGGTATTCTTCTACACGACGGTCGCCATCGTCGTCGAGAAACCCGAAGGCATCACGATTGCCAGCATCTTTATCACGACGGTGATTGGTGTCTCGCTGCTGTCCCGGACGATGCGGAGCACCGAGTTGCGGCTGATCCGTTTTGAGTTCGTCGATGACCACAGCCGATTTCTGTGGGATACGCTGAAACACCTCGAGTTTCCCGTGCTCGTGCCCCATCGGGCGGGCCGCCGGTCGATCGTCGAAAAGGAAGAAGAGATCCGCGCAATCCATCGACTGACTGCCGACATCCCGATCGTGTACATCGAAGCGACGTTGGGAGACACGAGCGAGTTCTATCACAGCCCACAGATGGAGATTGTCGAGCAGGAAGGGCGGTTCATTGTGCGCGTGCGAGGCTGTGTCTCGATCGCTCACGTGCTGGCGGCTATCGCCTTGGAACTGTCCAAGGCTGGCGAGCCTCCGGAACTGCACTTCGGGTGGTCGGAAGAAAGTCCGCTGGCCGCCAACGTACGCTTCGTGTTATTTGGTGAAGGCAACGTCCCGTGGCTCGTCCGGGAGCTGATCCGTCTCGCCGAACCCGACCCGGCTCGCCGCCCGCGAGTCGTCATTGGTTGAATCGCATCGTGGAGAAACACAGGTTATGAAGATTACGCATGTCGTCTGTCAGATCCTGCGCATTCCTCAGATCGAAGCGAAGACCGCGAGCAGCCAGGATTCCGTGCTCGTACGCGTTCGCACGGACAACGGTCTGGAAGGCATCGGCGAAGCCGACTCGTCGCCGGAAATGGTCAAAGCGGCCATCGATGCTCCATTCAGCCACAACATCATGTGTGGACTGCGCGAACTGCTGATTGGCGAAAACCCGCTGGAAACCGATCGACTCTGGCAGAAGATGTACCGGCGCACGATGTACGCCGGTCGCCACTCCGTCATGATCACGGCCATGGCCGCCATCGATATGGCACTCTGGGATCTCAAGGGAAAGCACTTCGGCGAACCGATTCATCGGCTGCTGGGCGGCAAGCAGCATGATCGTATCCTGGCTTATGCGTCGATCCTGTTCGGTTCCAGCGGCTCGGCGACCGAGCAAATCGGGCGACGTTGGCGGGAAGCGGGCTATCGAGCCGTCAAGTTTGGATGGGAACCCATGGGCCAATCGGAACGCCTCGATCTCGAACTGGTGGCCGGCGCCCGGCGCGGAGTGGGCGACGACGCGACGCTGCTGATCGATGCCGGTTGCGTGTGGGATGCCCGTACCGCGCTGCAACGAGCCACGTGCTTCGAGCCGTACCGCATCGGATGGCTCGAAGAGCCGTTGCGACCGGACGACTACGACGGCTACCGCTGGCTGCGCGACCGGTCACCCGTGCCTATCGCTGCGGGTGAGGAAGAGTGTGGCCGACTGTCGTTCGCCTCGCTTATCGACCGACGCTGCCTGGATGTGTACCAGGTGGACATCTCCCGGAACGGGTTCTCGGAAGCTGCTTACATCCGGCAGCGTGTCGAGGAGATCGGCGCGCGGCTCTGTAACCATTGCTACACC
Organism: Pirellulaceae bacterium; assembly: GCA_050186685.1. Classification (GTDB taxonomy): domain Bacteria; phylum Planctomycetota; class Planctomycetia; order Pirellulales; family Pirellulaceae; genus CAZFLF01. The sequence goes on along the minus strand of JBFWYF010000006.1, from coordinate 24,926 downwards.
AGTCCCGTCACCGTCGCCGCCAGCTTGCACTGGCTCAGCACCTGCCGTGACGCGTTCCTATTCGAGGACTGCGTCGAGGACTCGCCGCTACGACATGAGCTGACGCAGGAAAAGGTCCAGGCTTGTGATGGCTGGATCACCGTTCCTGACGGCCCCGGCCTGGGTGTGACGCTTGATGAATCCTTCGTCCAGCGGCACCTGATCTCGCGATCCGGCGTCTAGAGCCTCGCCGAAAGTGGTCAACCCATCAGCCCGCGAATGGGCTCGTCGTGGTAAATGTGATTGGGACGCCCGAGTGGATCGTACCAGGCGGCCGTGTCCGGGATGCCGAGCCATGAATAGATCGTCGCGGCCAGATTCTCTGGACGTTGGGGGCTGTCGGCGGGGTATGCTCCCAGCTTGTCCGAAGCGCCGATCACTTGCCCCCCGCGGACGCCTCCTCCCGCAAAAAAGACGGACTGTACGGCGCCCCAATGGTCCCGTCCTGGCAGTTTGTAGTGCTGGGGCAGGAGCGAGATCTTCGGTGTGCGGCCAAACTCGCCGGCCATGACGATCAAGGTACTGCTTAGCAACCCGCGCTCCGCCAAGTCGTCGATCAGTGCGGCCACAGCCTGGTCGGTGGGGGGAAACAAGTTGTTTTTCAGATGCGGGAACGCATTGCCGTGCGTATCCCACGATTCATCGTTGCCCAGATTGACCTGCACCAGGTTCACCCCGGCCTCGACCAATTGAGCCGCCATGAGCAAAGACCAGCCGAAGGAGTTCTTGCCATAGCGCTCCTGCATCCGGTCTTCGGCTGCGGTTACATCTAACGCTCGATGCACGCGGCGGTCGGTCAGCAGGGCGATGGCATCCTCTCGGAAGCCTTCCAGGGGGCCGGAGCGAGCCATTTCGTCCAGTGCGCGCCGTTGCTGATCGAGCGACTTGAGCAAGGCCAGCCGGTTGTGGAAATGTTGATTCGTCAAACCGTGCGGCAGCGTCAGGCTCGGCGCACGAAATGCGCGCTCGTCCTTGTCCCCCCGCTCTTGATGATCGAACTGATATTGCGGAAAGGCGCCGTACGATTTGTTGTGAAACGGCGACGCCTCGATGAACCAGGGATCGCGGGAGGTCCCCATCCTCCCGGCAAACTGTCCCGGAATGACACGACCGGTCGAGTGCAGCAGCTTCTCGGGCAGGACCACGGCCGGCGGCAGGTTGTTCCGTGGTTTCGTCGCCACGCCAGCCACCGCGGCAATCGACGGCTCGTCGTTCGGACCGGGGCCGCTCGGGCTGAACCCCCGCGGCAAAGTTGTACGTCCGGTCAACATGATGTGATGCGCCGCCGAGTGCTCGTTCGACGAATGCGTCAGCGAGCGGCATAGCGCCCAATGAGCGCTCCGCTGCGCCAGTCGCGGCAGATGCTCGCAGATCTGGAGGCCTGGGGTGTGGGTGGCAATAGGCTGAAATTCACCTCGGATATCATCCGGGGTGTGGGGTTTCATATCGAAGCTATCGTGCTGGCTCAAGCCGCCGGACAAGAAGATGTAGATGCAAGCGCGTGGCGCCGAGCTCACGCCCTGGGTCGCTCCCAACGCCTTCAACGCCATGAGCTCGGGAATGCCGAGTCCGAGTAAACTGATCGCACCCGCTTCCAATGCGGTCCGTCGCGACCAGCGTGGATGATCGAAACCCGTCTGCGAATGCATGCCATCGCTCCTTGGTCAGGGTGCCTATCTACTCGTCAGATTGTGCTGTCGGGCGACGCTCAGAGCAAGTAGCAATCGCAATTCCTCCGAGGGTCGACCCGGCTTCTCGGCCTGACGGGATGCCTTGCGGCCTCGCCCGGTTCCGGCGTCGCACTGCACCCCGAACATGCCCCGGTCCACCCGTGCGTTCCGTTTGTAGCGATTGCGCCGCTGTTGGGCTGTCGGCCTGGTGTTTCCCCGGCGGCCTGCGTGGACAGCCGATTACGCCCGTGTTGTAATGAAATGGCCATGCCGTATCGACTGTTTCTTCTCGTCTGGATCCTGGCGGTTCCCGCATTCGCGCTCCGAGCAGATGGTCCGACCCATTGGGCCTTCGTGCCGCCTCGCCGCCCCGCGCTACCCGACGTGCGTGACCGGGAGTGGCCAACGAATGCCGTGGATCGCTTCGTCTTGAGTCGCCTGGAGGCGCGCGGTATGCATCCCGCTCCCCGAGCCGACCGCGCCACGCGAGTCCGGCGCTTGTGGCTGGACTTGACCGGTCTTCCCCCGTCGCCGACCGAAGTACAGGAATTCCGAGAGGATTCTCGCCCCGATGCCTGGAACCGGCTCGTCGCCCGGCTACTCGACTCGCCCCACTTTGGCGAACGCATGGCGCAGCGCTGGCTCGATTATGCCCGCTACGCCGATACCCACGGATATCTGATCGACTCGCATCGCGAGATGTGGCGGTGGCGAGACGAGGTGATGGCTGCGTTCAATCGCAATCTTCCGTTCGATTCGTTTACCGTCGAGCAGTTGGCCGGCGACCTGCTCCCCGATGCGACGCTATCCCAGCGGATCGCGTCCGGCTTCCATCGCAATCACATGATCAATTTCGAGAACGGAGCCCTGGCGGAACAGTATCGGCTCGAATACGTAGCGGACCGCGTTGTCACGACGGGTACCGTGTGGCTTGGCCTGACGCTCGACTGCGCTCGCTGCCACGACCACAAGCACGATCCCTTGACCATGCAGGACTTCTATCAATTGTCGGCATTTTTCAACCAAGTGCCCGAGCAGGGACTCGACGGCAAGCGCGGGAATGCCGGTCCGTTGTTGTCTGCGCCCACGGCGGCACAGCAGTCGCAACTGGCTGCGATCGATCGGCAGATTACCGAGCTCCACGACCGCATGGTGGCTTGCCGCGCTCGCGCTCGCGTCGATATCGACCGCTGGGAACAGTCGGCCAGGTCGCCGGAGGCATCACCGATCCCGCGTGCGGACTGGTCCCTGTCTTTCAGGCAGGTGGCCGACGACGTTCTCGTTCTGACAGGCGAACGTGCGCCAGCCACTCCGCCAGTTGTTCCCTGGCCGAAAGAGAACCAGCTCGTTCCCACCGACGAAGGGCTTGCCTTGCTCGCCACAGGACGAAATCCGGTTGCCTTACCCGCACTGCCGCTCGACGAACGTCCGGGTTTCTCGATCGGGATGTACGTCTTTCCCACGACGGCCGATGCCATGGCCTTGCTTGAATTCGAAGCAGGGGAGGGGGGAGGCCGGCTCCAGCTGACACTGCAAAAACAGAGGCTGGAACTCATGGCCCGCCACGGCTCCACCTCGGCATTGGTCCATGTCGCGGCGCGCGAGCCCCTTCCGCTGCGGTCGTGGCAGCGACTGCTCGTCAGCTGGGACGATGGTTTATCGGCCCGAACGATTCGACTGACTGTGAATGGACAAAACGTGCCGCTGGAGATCCGACAGGATTCGATGGCCCGGGCGATCGGAAGGACGGGAACCTGGCTGTTGGGAGGTAGCCAGGATACGGCAGGTTGGCGCGGTATGCTGGCCCGGTGGGAGGTTTTTCAGCCCTCGCTGAGCGATCGCGAGGCTGCGGCATGGTCGACGCACTCCGCCTCCGCGAGCTCCGCCGCTAGCCCGCCTTGGTCGGACGAAGAGCGGCAGCGCCTCCGCGACGAGTATCTGCGATCATGCGATGCGGAGTTTCGGGCCGACAGCGAGGAACATGCCGCGATGCTCCGCCGGCGGGCCGACATCTTGCAGGCCGCACCGACCGTTATGGTCATGGCCGACGCGGTCCCGCGTCCCACCTACGTGCTGCGACGCGGGATGTACGACCAACCGGGGAAACGCGTCACGGCCGCCACACCAGCCGTCCTACCCGCCTTCCCGCCCACCGCGCCGCCGAACCGGCTGGGCCTGGCACAGTGGCTGGTCGCTCCGGCGCATCCGTTGACCGCCCGAGTAACCGTGAATCGCGTCTGGCAGGACCTGTTCGGCGCCGGCCTGGTACGGACCCCCGACGATTTTGGCGTTCGGGGCGATCCACCGACCCACCCCGACCTTCTCGATTGGCTGGCGGTCGAGTTCGTGGCGACCGGCTGGGATATGAAGCGGCTGGTCTACCTGCTCACCACCTCGGCTACGTACCAACAGTCGTCGCGCATGACCGCTGAGGCACTGGCGATCGATCCGGAGAATCGTTGGCTAGGGCGCGCGGCCTCGTTGCGGCTGGATGCCGAAGTGATTCGCGACACAGCACTGGCAGCCAGCGGGTTGCTGGATCCGCGCTTGGGCGGTCCCAGCGTCTTTCCCTACCAGCCCGCGGGCCTGTGGGAAGAACTCTCGTACGACCCGATGGAGTTCACTGCTCAGGTCTATACGCCCAGTCGAGGGCGCGATCGGTATCGCCGCAGCTTGTATACGTTCTGGAAGCGGACCATGCCTCCCCCCGCCCTGTCGATCTTCGATGCCCCCACCCGGGAAACCTGTACGGTGACGCGACCGCGGACGAATACGCCCCTGCAAGCCTTGGTATTGATGAATGACCCCACGCTGCTGGCTGCGGCCGGGCACTTGGCCGACGAGGCCTTGCGATTACCCCACCTTGATGATGCCGGCCGTGTCGCCTGGTGCTTCGAAAAGGTGACTACCCGCCGTCCCGAGTCCGACGAACTGTCTGAGCTGGTCGCCCTCGTTCACCAGCAAAGGGTCCGCGGGACCGGGAATCCGCAGGCGGCGGCTCAACTACTCGCTGCGGCCGATGCCGGATCGTGCACCGAGTCGAATCGGGTGGCAGAGAAAGCGGCTTGGACCCTGCTTGCGCACGCCCTGCTGTGCCTCGACGAAACAATCACTCGGAACTAGGCTCCTCTCGATGTACCAGCCCTGCCGCGAAACGCCGTTGGATCGCCGTTCCTGGTTTCATACGATCGGCCAGGGGCTGGGAGCGATGGCACTGTCGTCGCTGCTCGCGCCCGACCTGTTCAGCGACGGCACCGCGCCGCTATCCGACGGCGGGGGGCAAAGTGGGTTGCCCCATCATCCTGCCCGCGCGAAACGAGTCATCTTCCTGACCCAGTCGGGTGCACCCTCACAGCTCGACCTGTTCGACTGGAAGCCGGGCCTGGCGGCGCGACGCGGCGAGGAACTGCCAGAATCGGTGCGGCGCGGCCAACGCCTGACGACCATGACCGCGGACCAGCCCACAAAGCCGATCGCCCCCAGCCCGTTCCGTTTCGCCCGACACGGTGCCTGTGGCGCGGCTGTGAGCGAACTGTTGCCGTTCACCGCGGGTGTCGTTGACGAATTGTGTATTGTCCGCTCGCTGTTTACGGAAGCGATCAACCACGATCCGGCTATGACCATGCTCCAGACGGGCGTGATGCGATCCGGACATCCCAGTATCGGCGCCTGGGTCGGCCACGGGCTGGGCACAGAGACGGAAGATTTGCCGCGGTATGTCGTGATGTTCTCTGGAGGAGAACCGGGCGATCAACCGCTGTCGGCGCGATTATGGGGATCGGCGTTCTTACCGTCCCAGAACCAGGGCGTCCGTTTCAGTTCCGGGCCGGAGCCAGTCCTGTATCTTGCGAATCCACCGGGACTCGATGCTTCGGCGCGCCGCCAGTGGTTGGACGCCGTGCAGCGCCTCAATCGTCGTCAACTCGCTCGCCAAGGCGACCCGGAAATTGCGGCCCGCATGGCCCAGTTCGAGCTGGCGTACCAGATGCAGACCGCCGTCCCAAGCTTAGCGGATATCCGCGATGAGCCGGAACGGACGTTCGCCCGCTACGGTGACGAGGCTCGCCAGCCCGGAACCTATGCCGCGAACTGCCTGCTCGCGCGCCGGCTGGTCGAGCGCGGCGTACGATTCGTCCAGCTCTTTCATCGAGGCTGGGACCACCATGACCGCATCGAAAGCCGCTTGCGGAAGAAGTGTCTCCAGACCGACCGGCCCTCCGCCGCGCTGGTCTCCGACTTGCGCGAACGCGGGCTGCTGGAGGACACGCTCGTCGTATGGGCCGGCGAGTTCGGCCGAACCGTGTACAGCCAGGGCGTGCTGGAGGCGGACACGTATGGTCGCGATCACCATCCTCGCTGTTTCACGGTCTGGCTGGCAGGAGGCGGGACGCAGCGCGGCCGGACTTACGGAGAAACCGACGACTTTTCGTACCAGGTGGTCCGGGACGGGGTGCACGTCCACGACCTGCATGCGACCATCCTGCACCTGCTGGGTGTCGATCACGAACGGCTTACCGCGCGATTCCAGGGCCGGGATCAGCGGCTGACCGATATCGGTGGCACCGTGGTTCCATCGTTGTTGCGGTAAGACGGGGGCAACGTCAGCCGCGAACGACCGAGGCCAACGCGCAATGGCGTTCGTACGTCCGCTGTGGCGTGCCGGCCTCATCGCTGTCGCGATGGCTCAGCGCGATCTCGTACAATTCCTGGCCGCCGGCCGTCGGGTATTTGCCCGTAATGCAGGCGCGGCAGAGTGCCGACTCGGGGAAACCGACGGCTTTGGCGATCGAATCCACTGGTAGATAACGCAACGAGTCGGCGCCCAAGGCCGCCGCCATCTCCGCTTGGATCTCGTCGGTCAACGGCGCGCCGTGCAGAAACCGCGGCGCAAAGAGCTCGTCCACCGTCGACATGTCGATCCCATAGAAACATGGCGCGACGATCGGTGGGCAGGCCACCCGGACGTGGATCTCGCGTGCGCCCCCCTGATCCCGTAACCGGTGCAGGAGCACTTTCATTGTCGTGGAACGGACAATCGAGTCCTCGACCAGCAAGATGCGCTTGCCGTACAACACTTCCCGCAGCGGAGTGTACTTTGTCTCCGCCTTTTTCCGACGCCCGCTGCTGCCCTCGATAAAAGTACGCCCCGCATACCGATTGCGGATCAATCCTTCGCGCGAGGGAATGCCCAGCTCGTAGGCCATCGAGTCGGCCGCGGCCTTGCTGGTGTCGGGCACCGGCACGACGATCGTGTCTGCGTCGATCGGTACGCGACCATCCGCCTTTTCCAGCCGCGCTAGTTCCACCCCCAAGGCCGTCCGTGACAGATACACGGAACGGTCGTCCAAGGTGCTCGCGACATTGGCAAAATAGATCCACTCGAAAAAGCAATGAGCCCGGCGGCCAGTCGGAGCGTACCGGTCGAGGCTCAGCTTACCGTCCACGATGGTGATCAAGTGGCCTGGCTCGAGCGATTTGACGTCGTCGTGGCGGAAGCCGAGGTTCAACAGGGCCACGCTCTCGCTCGCGGCGGCGAACAGGCTGCCGTCAAAGGCGTAGCAAAGCGGCTTGATCCCGAGCGGGTCGCGCGCCACGAACATGTCGCCCCGGGCGTTCAGGAACACCATGCTGTACGCGCCATCGAATCGCTCGCTGACCCGGCGGATGACATCGATCAATTCCGGACGCCGGTCCCCGGACAACTCGCGACTCATCTCGTGCATGATGATCTCGGTGTCCGTCTCGCGCGTCAGGTGATGATCGCCGTCCGACAACAGCTTGTCGCGCAAGTCCTGGTAGTTCGCCAGCTGGCCATTGAACGCGAAGCTGAACCACTTGTGTTTCTGCAAGTGGTGCCGCTCGAACGGCTGAGCGTAATTCCGGTCTTCGGCGCCGCAGGTGGCGTACCGCACGTGCCCGATTCCCGCACACCCCGCATAGCGGCGCATCAGGGCTTCGCTCTGCAGGCGATGCGACAACTCGAACACTTCCGTGACCGAGCCGATGTCCTTGTGGGTGTCCAGCAGCTGGTCCCGGAGCGAATGGAACGTGGTGATGCCCGCGGCCAGCTGGCCGCGATTCTGAATGTCCAGCAGCATGCGCGGCAGCAGCCGCGTCACCTCGTCCGGGCCGTGCTCGGGACACAACGGACTTACTGGCCGGTGGGGAAGGTGATAAAGCGCAACCAAGCCACACTCGTGATGGATTTCGCTCATCGCAACTCGCAGCGACATCCTGTCGCGCCGAAAGAGATAGGTTCCGCAACTACACCCGTCGCCCGGTCTGGCGTGTCACCCGCCGCCGTATTTTATTCGGCCCGCCCGGTCGCTACAAGGAAGTCGGGGCGTCCGCTCGGCCCACCCCGGCGCGCACTACCCCGACGGCGCACGTACAATTCGCACGAATTGCCCCTCTGAACCCGCTGGCCTCCGCCCGAAAACTTATTTCGAGCGACGCGAGACCCGCTGCTGCAATTTCGCCACCGACGCCTGGAATTCTTTGCGCAGACCCTCGTACCGCGTCACGTTTTTCGGCTCGGGACCCTTCACGTAGTCCATGATGATCGCCTCGAGCGCCACAAACTCGTCACCCACCTCCGCGACCTCACCGGCGATTTCGAGAGGGATGTTTGTCACGCCGTTCGCGTCCCCGTGCAATAAGTCCCCCTGATTGACCATTAATCCGCCGACTCGCACCGGCAGGCCCAGATGCAACATGTGGCAGTAGCCGTGCGAGCAGATCGTCGAACCGGTGAAAACCGAATATTTCAGTGCGCGGACCTGTTCGAGGTCGCGGCCCGCCCCGTTGGTAATCAGCCCCGGCGATCCGAACGCCTGATAAGTCGAACACATTACCTCGCCGAATACGGCGGCCGCGGGAGGGTCATCGAGATCCTGGAATACGACAATCGCCGGCCCGGGCAAGGCCGCGAACTGTTCCAGCTGCTTTTGAATGGACCCGTACGCGTCGCCCCCCGCCGGCGGCGCATCGGACCGAAAGGCAGCCGTGCACGCGTAACCGACGATCGGAGGAAAATCCGGAAAACAACACTTGACCCTCGCATCCATGTAACCGCGATTGCGCGGACGGATGTCGAACAGCTCGATAAGGTTGCAAATCGTCGGCGTGTCGTACTTGGTCAACCTGGTCAGGGTCGCGGCGGAAAGGGTCATGGCAGGCGTTCCGATGTCCAAAGAAGTAGGAAACTTGCCGTCACGTCCTCGGAGGAGCCCCGGTGGCCTTAGTGTCAGCCAGTCGAGGTGACAGGCGGCCGTGCCGCTCCGATCCCGGCAAGCGGTCCGCCAAGCTATCAGGCGCCCCGCCGATGCTCAAGCGGCGGGTGCCGGAAATGACCAGGCGCCGCATCCGGCGCCCCTTGAATTGCCTGCATCAATGCAAAAAGCCCCTCGGATCGGCCCTCAGGCGTCTCCGAAGGGCTGTCCTTGGGTCCTTCGTAGCCCCATTCGGTTTTGGAACCCCTTTCGCCAGAAAGGGGGAACAGGCCCACGCCGTCCCCGCGGACGGCGGTGGACCTGGGGCCCCGGATCTTCGTCCGAATCAGATGTCGAAGTACAGGCAGAACTCGTGCGGATGCGGACGCAGCCGCACCGCATCAGCCTCGTTCACCCGCTTGTATTCGATCCACGTCTCGATCAGATCCTTTGTGAAGACATCGCCCCGCAACAGGAACTCGTGATCGCGTTCCAGTGCCGACAGAGCGTCTTCTAGCGATCCCGGCGTGGTGGGCACCTCAGCCGCCTCTTCCGGAGGCAGGTCGTAGATGTTTTTGTCGAGCGGATTGCCGGGGTTGATCTTATTCTGAATGCCGTCAATGGCGGCCATAATGATCGCAGCAAAAGCCAGATAGGGATTGCAGCTGGGGTCCGGACACCGGAACTCGACGCGCTTGGCTTTCGGATTCTGGCTATACATCGGAATGCGGCACGCCGCCGAGCGATTGCGCTGCGAATACGCCAGATTCACCGGCGCTTCGTAGCCCGGGACAAGCCGCTTGAAGCTGTTCGTCGTCGGGTTGCTAAAGGCAATAATCGCCGCGGCATGCTTCAAGACTCCGCCAATCGCGTGCAGCGCCATGTCGCTCAACCCGGCATAGCCCCCGCCAGCAAATAGCGGCTCGCTCCCCTTCCACAACGAGAAATGCGTATGCATGCCCGAGCCGTTGTCGCCGTACAGCGGTTTCGGCATGAACGTCACCGTCTTGCCATGCTTCCGCGCCACGTTCTTGATGACGTACTTGTACTTCATCATGTTGTCGGCCATCTCGACCAACGGCTGGAACCGCATGTCGATCTCGCATTGACCGGCCGTCGCCACTTCGTGGTGCTGCGCCTCAATGTCGATCCCCATGTCGATCAGCGTCTGCGTCATCTCGCTGCGCAGGTCTTGCAACTGGTCCGTGGGCGGAACCGGGAAATACCCTTCCTTCGGGCGAATTTTGTAGCCCAGATTGGGCTTCTCGTCCCGGTTGCGGTTCCACCACGCCTCGTTACTGTCCACCGAGTAGGAACTGCTGTAGGTGTTCGACTCACACCGCACGTCGTCAAACACGAAGAACTCGGCTTCCGGTCCGATAAACGCCGTGTCCGCGATCCCCGTGCTCTTCAGGTAGTTGACCACTTTGCGGGCCACATTCCGCGGATCGCGCGAATAGTCCTCGCCCGTAATCGGGTCCTGGATGTTGCAGATCAACACCAGCGTCGGCATCTGCATGAACGGATCGATGAATGCGGTTTCCGCCTGCGGAATAACCAGCATGTCGGATTCGTTAATGGCCTGCCAGCCGCGAATGCTCGACCCGTCGAACCCCAGGCCCTCCTCAAAAATCTCCTCTTTCAGATGCCCGACCGGGATGGTGAAGTGCTGCCAGATACCTGGCATGTCGATGAACCGCATATCGACCATCTTCACATCCCGCTCGCGGCACAAAGCCAAAACATCTTTGGCAGTCTTGCAACTCACGACACAACCCTTTCCATGACCAGAAGGAATTCACAGACTTGAAAGGCACGCCGCAAACAACTTCCGAGATGCCCGGCTCGCCTTCTCCCCGAACGCCCCAACGCACAACCGGCGTTGGTCCGGAGCACAGGTCCTCTCGAAAAATTGTCCATCGACGCCACTTGGACGGCGCTGACCTTTCGCCGCCTGATGGCAACGAATAGGCATCGATCGAGGACCCCGGAAAGCAACCACCGCGCCAGCATCCTGAGCTTGGCGCATGGTTATAAGGCATAATGGCTGGAAATCAATCAGTTAAGCCGCGATTCAGAAATCGCGAAACCACGCCGCAGCATGCCGCCAGTGCCTGTTTTGTGGGCAGGCGGTGATTGGCATATGGGCAGATCAGGCAACGGGTGTCGGGGCGAGGGACGCGAACTGCGGAGGTTAAGCGGCGAGTTAAGCCGCGATTCGCGGAGTAGTTAGGCTCACTGGGGGACCCGCACATGCGCGGGGGGCGGCATTCCCGAGTACACACCGCATACCAACGTCCCCCCCGTTCTCGATGGGGGTGGACCTTGCCCTAGAACGTGGTTCCGCCCCCGTAGTCTTCGCCCGGGCGAGCGAGGCTACGGGCTACCTCTTCGGCGTAGGAGACGACGAGTTGCCGGCGGAGGGCTTGCCCTTCGGTGCCGGTGCGGCGGGTCGCGGTTCCAGCACGAGTCGTACGGCAGTTCCCAGCGGCGGGATGCGCGGCGTGTTCGCTCGGAAGGATAAGTCCGAGTTGGATTGGCTGCTCTCGACGGGCAAGTCCAGCATGGCCGAGGTGAAATTCGACACGCAGATGAAATCGCCTCCGTCGGCGAGGTAATACTTCTTACCTGACTGCTCGTCCACCGTCACGGCGCTGCCCGCGAACACCCAGGGGTACTCCATCGTTTTGTTGGTCTTCGTTTGCAGGATCCACTCCTGAGCTTTCACTTTCTGGCTCTGCCCTCGTTCATCCTTCCATAACACCCAGACATCGATGACGGGACCGGTGGCCGCTTTGTATTCCGGAGCGAACGCGACGGGACTGCCGGGCTCGGCGCCAACCGCGATCAGCCCCGCGTGAACGAACTGGGCATTACAATTCACGGCGACAATGGACTCGTGTTCCTTCGTGCCCTTCGGGCAAGCGAACATTTCGAGCAGGCCTTCGCGGAGCGCGATGTTCCCGTCGACGACGACCACCTTACGGCGTGTGTCGATCCACACGTCGTAATCGCGCGACAGCCGGACGAGTGCCGTGAAATCTCCCAGTCCTTCGGTACCACCGGGCGCTGGCTTACCCGCGCTCGCCTCGGATGGCGCGGCGGGGCTGTTCGATCCGGCACTGGGCGAACTCGGGCGAGGCGGCGTCTGCGCCTGGCCGATCGTCGTCAGCACGCCGAGGCAGATGTTCAGGAACAAGGCCGCATGGGCGAAGAATCGTCGCATTGGGGAACTCCTGCCTGGGTTGCGCGCGTCACACAACGCGCTCGTCGCCGACTTGCCTCAGGGGCAATCTCCTGCACAATCGTCGGTCGACGACGGACGCGGCGAGCGACTCGGGACGACACGTACGGCGAGCCCGAGTGCGTCTAGGACCAGCTATCGAGGGCGAACGCCGCCCCATTATACGGAGCCATCGGCCGCCGGATAGGAATCGTTCCCCATGACCGTGCTTCCCGAGCAACTAACGCGAAATCTCGACACGATCCGCGAACGCATCGCGGCCGCGGCTCGACGCTCCGGACGCGACCCCGGCGAGATCACCCTGGCTGCCGTGACGAAGTATGTCGGCGTCGAGGTCGCAGAAGCCCTGGCGCAGGCGGGTTGCCGCGACCTGGCCGAAAGCCGACCGCAAGAACTGTGGCACAAGACGGCGACTTGGCAGGGGCCGGAGGTCCGTTGGCATTTCGTCGGACATCTCCAGCGCAACAAGGTCCGCCGGACGTTACCTGCCATTCACCTGCTGCACTCGGGCGATAGCCTGACGCTGCTGGCGGAAGTCGATCAACAGTCCCGGGCGCTGCAGCGGACCCTGCCGGTCTTGCTGGAAGTGAACGTCTCGGGGGACGAGACCAAGCACGGTTTCCACCCTGACGAACTCGGCGAGGCCTATCGATCTGCGGCCCGGCTGGAGCACGTGCGCCTGGTGGGACTGATGGCCATGGCCAGTCGCGAAGGCGACCTGGACCAGGCTCGGCAAGAGTTCCGCCAATTGCGGCTGCTGCGCGACGAACTCGTGCAACTCGGATTGCCCGGAGCCCAGCTCGACCATCTTTCGATGGGGATGAGCGGCGATTTCGAGGTGGCCGTGGAAGAGGGTGCCACGATCGTCCGAGTCGGCTCCGCTTTGTTCGACGGAGTCGTCCGATGATCCAGCTTGAGCGCCACGCGCAAGGAGTCGTCTTACCCGTGCGCGCTCATCCCGGTGCTCGTCGCGAGGAAGTGCGGGGCGAGCATGACGGGGCTCTGAAAGTTTCGGTCGCGGCCGCTCCCGAGAAAGGCAAAGCCAACCGGGCGCTCGCCGCCCTCCTCGCCAGAACGTTCGAACTGCGCAAAGCGGACGTGGAACTGATCTCCGGCGAAACCGCCAGCCACAAGCGCTTCTTGCTCCGCGGGGTCTCGCTGGAACGCGTCCAGCAAGTGCTCGATCAGTTGCACACGTGACTTCGTTTCGCCGCGCTGGTGACTCAGCCGGCGGCCAGCCCGCGGTCGAACGCGTCCTGATCGCGCAGGTACACCGACAGCGTCGCTTCGAACATCTCGCTCGAGATCTTCCATGCCGGCTGCTGATCCGTATGGGCATTGCAGTGATTGACCAGCAGGCGATAGAGAAACTTGAACAACCGCCGTGGCACTCGCAATTGGCGAAAGGTATCGACCAGCCGCCGCTCGGTAATGGACGGGTCGAACAACCCCTGCAGCTGTGCGGGTTTGTCGCCGTTGGAACACGCGCGGATTCGGGAGGTGGCAACGTCGAACAGTGCTTCGCCGCTCCACTCGAAATTCGCGACGAGATTCTGCTTATCCAGCCGCGCTCGCTCGTAGAACTGCTTGTCCTCGCGTTCCAGGAAACGGGTCAGTTCCAGAGGAACCATGAGCTTCAGCCCGATGCCGGGATGTTTCAGGAACTTGTTGTCCAGCATGGGCCAGAGCAAGGATTTCATCAGCTCGATCGAGCCGTTAATCAGATGCGGCTCGTCGAGGCGATCGACGAGCACGATGATGCCCGAAAACCCCAGCGTCCGCAGGACCGATTGGAACTTGACCAGCAGCTCGTAACGGTCATCGGTTCGATCGCGGTTCGGCAGCGGTTGGCCGGACAATTCGGAGGCCGGGAACTGCATCAGGACCTGGCGCAACTGCCCCGTTTCGTGGTTACTGATCCGCAGATGGGAAAGGACCCCCCTCGCCAGCCACCAGCAATGGGTTTGGCGCCACAGCCAGGGCAGCCAGCCCGCAAACGCGGCCGCGACAAACAGCCACAGAGGCTGCGCCCACGTTTCGTGCCCCGTGGCAAACAGCGCCACGATCGCGCCCAACACGGCCACCATCCACGCCAGGCCGATGGCCAAGGGTATCTGGCTGCGCCACGTCTGATAACGCACACGAGTCCGCAACCGCTGCCAGCGATCCTTGAACGTGGTGGCCATCGAATGGTCGTAGCAGGCGGCCAGCAGCAGCAGGTCGCGCGCTTGATGACGATCCAGTTGGCTGACATCCTCGGACCGCACGGGGTTTTCGGTCGCCGTGCCGTTGTCAGACGGGTTGCTGGGGGACAGAATGCGATCGACCAGATCCGTGACACCCAGCGTCAAGATCGCATCCATGTGATCCCACAGCTTCCATGTCGCCAACGCCCGGTCCGCACGGCGTTTGCGACCCCGCAGCTTGGAACAAAAGCGATCGAGAAACGGATTGAAGTCCTCGTAATGGATGACGAAGACCCGCTTGTCGGCGTGGTCGTGGTTGTAGCGTTGCAGGTGACGGGCGATCTGCAGACGGATCGCCGTCTTGCCGGATCCTTTCTCGCCAAACACCACGGCCGTCGACGGCTCGCGCGGATCGCCATACACCTTGTCCCACGTGGGGTGAAAGGTGCTGCTGATACAGTGGCCCTTGAAAATCGGGTCCGTCTGGGCGTCTTCTTCCGCAAACGGATTGCGGACCATCCCGTGGTACTCGAGGAACTGCTGGATCTTCATTCCGGTTTTTCTGGATCGTATTCTTTTTCCGAGGCGGCATTCCCGCCAAACGATGTGCGAAAAGCCTCGGCTGCCGCAGCGACAGTTTTTTCGGGACCAACTAGTTTCAGAAAATAATTGCCCTTTCCCTCGATTGCCAGGATGACGCCTAACATTCGGTATCCCGGCGCGGGCTGCGTCCGTTGCTGGACCGGCGGACCGATCGGTTTCTTGTGCGTTCCCCGCAGGTCGACGAAAACGTAGGAGCCTTGTTTGCTGGCGCCGCGCGTGATTTTGACCTCGCGGCCGTCCGGCTCGAACTGGCCGATCCAGCGAGCCACGTTCTCCTTGACGCCGCCGCCGAAACCGAAATTGAAGAGTCCGAGTTCCGCGGGCTCTTGATCTCCTGCCACGGCCGGGATCTGGAACTGGCCGAGCCGCAGATTGTTGGACGGACGTTGCTGCTGCCATTGGGCAGGCACCGTCAGTGTCAGCGCGTCCAGCTTGACTTCGGCCGCCTGGGCTGCTGCCGGCCCATCCGGCCCACTGCCGCCAGCGACCAGGGCCGCGACCAGCGCCCCCAGAACCGCACCCTGCGAAAACCGTTTCATCGTTCCCCTTCCTCTCCCTCGCTTTTGCCTAATAGCATTTCACATCGGCTTCATGGTGAGCACCGCGATTAAGCCTGCCACGAGTCCCACGACCAGCAAAGTGAGGACCACCACCGCCGCCAGCGGCTTATGCCGACCGCTGGCGCGCTGCTTGGCTCCAACCGCAGCCAAGGGCAGTCCGCTCGGACGCGTCTCACCCTCTGTCCGAATCGCCACTGCGGGACTGGAGGTGTTCGTTAGAGCCGATCCGGTCGGCTTCCCAATATAGGCCTTCTCCAGCTCGGGAAACACCGGACCCGCAAGCTGCCAATCCGTCCAGCCTTCACGCCAGACAAGGGAGTCGGCGGACACACGACCTTCGGACAACCACCCGCGCATCACGTCCCCCTTGGCGGGACCGTATTGCCCCCCGCTCGGGGGCCTCACGTACCAGACGCCCTCCGGCCACTCATCGATCGGATTCGTGCGCGATGCAGGCGAAGTTACCCTGGGAGCAGTCGCCGGCAAGCGAGTTGCGCCACTCGCCGGCTGCGTCCGCTCCGGCCCCGGTAGCGCGGCCAGGGCCACTTCCGCCTCGTCCGGCTCCTCGATGAACAGCTCCTCCAAGAGGCCTTTGTCCGCGAGCGAATCTCCCCCCGCTGAGACGGTCGCCACGTTCCCAACCGTCCGCGTCGGAGATGCCGTAGCCATGGTGGCCGCCATCGAACCAGGTCGCACCTTCGGGGCTCCGGCGGGCAGCTCGCTCGCCATCGGAATGCGGAACCGTGACTCACAATGAGGGCAGATTCCCGTTTTCCCTGCGAGAAAATCTTTGACGTTTAGCCGGTGCCCATTGGGGCAGTAGAACCGAATTCCCATGGCACTGAGCGCCCCAACTCCTGAAACAACCTTCTGCACCGCAACTCTTGAGCCAATTATAACTTCGACCGGACGGATGGGAAGTTTACGGCCAGGTAGGCGACGAGGATGCGAGGCAGCGGGGCCGTTCAACCCGATTGTACCGTGGATGCCGACGCGGCCGTCGGCGTGAAACGGTCTACCTTTTCTGTAGCGGACGATTGCCGATAGAATATGCCGGCGGACCTTCTCGCAACGTTGTCCTCTGGACCTGCAGGCATCCGTGAATCTTCCCGAACCCACCAGCACCGGCGCGCGGATTATTCCGCCTGTCCTGCGCAAGAAGTTGCAGCAGTGCTACGAGCATGGCACCAAGCTCATGCACCAGGAAAAGTACGATCACGATTACGCGCACTCCATTCTGGTAGAGTGCGTGGTCAATGATCCTGGCAACGCGGTCTATCTGGAGGCCTTTTTGCAGAACCTCCAGCGGAAGTACCACGACAATAAGCGCGGTGCCTTGCTCGCGTTCGGCGGGAAAGGGCCGTTCAAGAAGGCGCTCGCCCGGAAAGACTGGGCGGAGGTCGTCAAGTTGGGCCCCGAGATCCTGAAGTCTAATCCGTGGGACGTCGCTACGCTCCGAGGGCTTGCCGAAGCCTGTGCTGCGCAGGGGCATGGCGAATGCGAACTCCGCTATCTTCGCAATGCGCTGGATGCGAATCCGCGCGATCCGGAGGTCAACAAACACTGCGCCCAGTCGTTGGCTCGATTAGGTCAATTCGATCAAGCCATCGCTTGTTGGACGCGCGTGGACGAGATCAAGCGGGGCGATCTCGAGGCGCAGCGAATGATCTCGGAGCTGCAGATAGCCAAGACGCGCGGCGGCGTCGTGGCGAAAGGGGAGGGGGGGCGCCGCGCCGGAAAGCCGGCTGCTGTCGAAGACGGAGAGACTGGTGCCCAGACCCCGGCAACCGCGGCCGCTCGCCGGGAGATCCAATTGACGCCGCGCCAACGGCTCGAGCAGGACCTGGCGAACAGCCCAGCCGACGTGGATAATTACTTGGCGCTCGCCCAGTTACATATTGACGAGGACCGGCTCGGTGATGCAGCTCACGTGTTGGCCAAGGCGTTGGCGGCGTCGGGCAACCAGCTGCGGGTGCAGGAGAAGGTCGAAGACGTGGAAATCTTGCGGAAGCGTCAGCAGCTGGCGATCGCGGACCGGCGAGCCGAAGTGGAGGGGCAGGACGCCCCGCGCGAGCTGGCTCGGCAGCTGCGAGACGATCTGAACCGCATGGAGCTGGAAGTCTATGACCGCCGGTCCCAGCGCTACCCCCAGGACCGGGAACTCCAGTATCAACTGGGGCTACGGTTGAAGCGGGCTGGAAACCTGCGGGAGGCGATTCGGTGCTTCGAGCAGGCGGGAACGCTCGCCGAGCGGCGGACCGCTGCCGCGCTGGAGTGGGGCGAATGCCTCCAGCGGCTCAAACAGTACGACAAGGCCTTGCAGCAATACTGGTCGGCCGCTGAGGACGCCGCGCCCGGGCAGCGCGAGGTACGCAAGGTGGCCTTGTATCGGATTGGCTTGCTGGCGGAAGGGCTCCGGAACCTGGTGGATGCCGAGCGAGCGCTGGCCTTGTTGCGAGAACTCGATCCCCACTACAAAGATGCGGCGACCCGTCTGGACAAAATCCAGGCCATGCGTCATAACCAAGCCTGAATTGCGGCCCCTGCGAGGTTGGGGTTATTTCTGTCGACCCGGCTGATTGATTTGCCATGCCTACAACGAAAAGTGCGAAGAAACGTCTCCGTCAGAATGAAAAGCGCCGATTGCGGAATCGGAGTGTCAAGTCGGCGTTGAAGACGCAGATTCGCAAGGTTCGCGACGCGGTGTCGGCGAAGAATCTGGATCAGGCCGTCGCCGAGTTCCGCGCCGTGACCAAGAAGCTGGATCAAGCCGCTGCCAAGAACGTGATTCATCGCAATAAGGCCGCCCGGACCAAGTCACGTCTGCAACGGTTGATGAAGTCCGCGAAAGCCTCGTGATCGAGGCCTCCGTTATCGCGGAAGTCGCTAGATTTGCGACGTATCTGTAGCGGAAGTCGCAAGACCTCCGTCTCAATCGCAACCTCTCGGGTCTTCCGGCGTAGCGGAAGTCGCGAGACTTCCGATCCGTGCGCGACGTCCCGGGAGTCTTCGGACGACGCTGTTGCGTGGTCTGGCAACTCCGGTGACACGCGCCCCTCATCGTGGAAGGCGCGAGATTTTATCCCGCGCGATTTGACGTCCCGCCAATGGGACCTACGGTTGCATTGGTATGTCTACTTCTTCTGACGATACACTGTTGTCACGCTTGGCACGCTCTGACCAGGACGCGATGCGCAGCGTGGGGCTCACCCCTTCGGAAACTTCTCCGACGGAGCCCCCCTCACGCGACGTAAAAGTCGCCTCGTTGTTGCAGAAGCTGAACAACCTGGCGGCCGCCCGGGCCTCTACGCCCACGGGGGGGGGGGATGGAGCGGCTCCTGCCCGTGCGATTGTGCTGCGCGACCGCGACGAGGATACGGAATCGGAACCGAGCGAGTTCTTGCCCCGGGAACCGCGCAGCCTGAAAGAAACCGGCCTCACGGAAACGGAAATCGAGGCGCTCCTGTTCAAGTTCCTGCTGGCTAAGGGGGACGCAACGGGACGTTCCGCCGCCGATCAAGTCAAGCTGCCGTTCGTACTGCTCGAGGACTTGTTCCGCCGACTGAAGAACGAGCAACTGCTCGTATATCGCGACTCGGCTCCGATGGGCGACTACGTCTACCAGCTGACCGACATGGGGCGCGAGCGGGCGCGACGCTTGGCGGAAGTGTCGAGCTATTTCGGCGCCGCACCGGTGCTGCTGAGCGACTACTCGGCGGCGATGAAAGCCCAATCGCTCGAAACGCAGCATCCGACGGAAGTCGATTTACGGCGAGCGTTTTCCGATCTGTTGATCAGCCCCACCATGCTGGAACGGCTCGGGCCGGCCATCAACTCGGGTCGAGGACTGTTTCTGTTCGGAGCGCCCGGCAATGGCAAGACGAGTATCGCCGAACGCGTGACGCGGGCCTTTGGCCAGTACATCTGGATCCCGCGCGCGATCACGATCGACGGCGAGATCCTCCGCGTGTACGATCCCGTCACGCACGAGGAGGCCGTGCTGGACCGCGGCGACGGCCTACTGGACACCACGCGCGTCGACAAACGCTGGGTACGGATCAAGCGGCCGACGATCGTAGTAGGTGGCGAACTGACGATGGAGCACCTGGAGGTGTCGTTCAATCCCGCCACGGGGACGAGCGAAGCCCCGGTGCAGTTAAAGAGCAATTGCGGCACGCTGGTGATCGACGACTTCGGACGGCAGCGGATGACAACGGATCAGCTGCTGAATCGGTGGATTGTGCCGCTGGAAAAGCGGTATGACTTCTTGAACCTGGCCAGTGGCAAGAAGATCCAGGTTCCTTTCGACCAGCTCGTCATTTTCTCGACGAACCTGGAACCCAAGGACCTGGTCGACGAGGCCTTCCTGCGCCGCATTCCGTACAAGATCGAGGTGATCGACCCGACAGAGGATGCCTTCCGCCAGCTTTTCCGGCTGGTTTCTCCCCGCATGGGCATGGAGTACAACGAAGAGGCCGTGCAGTACCTGATCGACAACCATTACAAGAGGGTGGGACGGCCATTTCGCAGTTGCCAGCCTCGGGATCTGCTCTTGCAGGTGCGGAACCACTGCTACTACCAGGGTGTCGCGCCACAGATGACGCCCGAGAGTTTCGACTTTGCGACTGCCAACTACTTCTCCGTCCTGTGAACGGCGGTCGCCGCGTGCCGGGCGCATAAAAAAAGCCCCGCCGCGAGAGGCTCGCGGCGGGGCAGTTCTTTCACGCTCATGGCCCCCTTTCGCCAGAAAGGGGGCAAGCTCGCTCACGCCCGTCCCACGCTCTGGCGAGCGTGGCTACGAGCTCAGTCGGTCAGTTCAAAGTCGGCGACGTTGTCATCGTCCTTCACCTCGAAGGTCAACCCCGATTTCTCGTGGTCGAGGTACTTCTGGGGCACCAGTGGTTTCGGCGTCCCGCTTCGCTGCTCTGGCAGGGCCCCCGCCATGTCTTCCAGAGCGGTAATGCTGACTTTGTGCTTGCCCAGCACGGCGCCGTCGCTGGTGCCGTAGGTGCCGAGCGTGTACTGACCGTCAGCATTGATCTCGCCCTGGGCCGCCGGGCCGCCGGCTTCGGGAACGAACATGACGGTTCCCTGGTTCAGCGTTTTCCCTTTATAGGACACTTTCCCGGTTACCGGAGCCGTCGGACGGTCGCCTCCCGACGAACAGCCCAGGCATGCGAGCAAGGCCAGCGACAAGGTCAGGGACAGATTCACGCACAGTTTTCGCACTTCAAACTCCTCTTGCGAATCGGAACCACCGTTGCGGCCGGGTAGCCCGTCGGATTACTGAACCTGGACCACTTCACCATTGGCCTTGGACGACAAGCCGTAGTACATGTTCATGTCCATTGTCTGCGACAGGAACTGCACGCTGGCGTCCGCCATCGTGAACGTCGTGCCGCCCGGATGGTTGCTCCGGAATGGTGCGTTATGCGTCAGAAACGTCCCCCTATAATTGATGGGGTACTGTACGAGCTTGTGGTCGATCATCAGGAAGCCCGGGCCTGTGGAACCACCGCAAGGACTGTCGTACTGATAGAAACCCCACGTCCATGGCATGATCGCGGACCAAGCCGTGGTGGGCTGCCTAACGCCTGCCGGCAAGCCCATGGCGCTGGAGTACTCGCCGAGCATCAGAGTATTGGACGTTCCATCCAGCACGTCCGACAACCGAACAGCGGCTTGAGGATGGAAAATGCCCGCCGTGGAATACGTGGCATGGGCGTTTTGCGTTCCGACGGTAATGTTTAGATTGAACGGCCCTGCCACACCACGATAGTGCAAGCCGCCCTGATCGGTGATCCAGGGCAAGGTCGTGTTCACGTAGTGCTTGCTGTTGGGGCCCAATTCCGACGAGGGGCAGACAAACGAGGGCACCGGCTGCGTGTACAGGGGCGATCGACCGTTATGGGGTGCCGCATCGAACCGCCACGGCATGTGCTCGGTCATCGAAATGCCGATCTGATCGAAGCGAGTCCCTTGTTCCATGAACAAGAAAATCCGGCCGAAGATGCCGATCTTGTAACCACAGACGCCCTTGAATGCTCCGGGCGGAAACGTCTTGTAGGTGTCGTGGTAGTTGTGCAGCGCCAGCCCGAGTTGCTTGTTGTTATTGCCGCACTGCATGCGGCGAGCCGCCTCCCGCGCGGCCTGCACGGCCGGCAAAAGCAGGGATACCAGAATTCCGATAATGGCGATGACGACTAACAATTCCACCAGGGTAAACGCCTGTCGAAATCGACCGGCTACGCGTCGAGCCATCAGAACAACTCCTCTAAAATGGTTGAAACGACACAGCGATTAAGCGCGGATGAAGGACGAACTGCTTCCACCGTAAATGATTCGCCAGCCGCCGTCAATTGACTGTCAACCCTAGTCTATCGGCCAAAATCGAACAGCCGCTGAGGATCATCTCGCTCGCCGTGGGGGTTGAGCTCTTTGTAGAGCAGGCTGGGCTGAATGTCGCGGTTGTTCTGGTATTTCTCGCTGACGTACTCGACGTGATCGCCGCACAGCTGGTGGTAAAAGATCTGGCAGATTTGCACGCGGGGGTAGATCCGTACAGGCTGGACGGCGAACATTTCGAGCGTCCAGTACCCGCGAAATCCTACGTCCCCAAAGCCGCTGGTGACGTGGACGAACAAGCCTAGCCGAGCAATCGAGGAACGCCCTTCGATCATGGGCACAAACTGATGCGTCTCAGTGTGCTCCGACGTCCGCCCCAGGTACAACTGGTTCGGGCTGAGCACGAGCCCCTCTTCCGGGACGGTGATACGGCGCGTCCGATTGGAGTGCCGCATGTCGAGGATGACTTCTTCGTAGACGAGCAGCTCGTTATGCAGGGTCAGATTGTAGCTGTTCGGATTGAGGTTCTCGTCCTGGAATGGGTCGATGAAGATGTTCTTGTCGAGCTGCCTGCGTATCTCTTCGCCGGAGAGAATCATGACGCGTCACGCCTCCACGCCGACCCGCGGGCAGATCTTCTGAAACACGCACTTCTCGCAGAGAGGCCTGCGTGCTTTGCACACCCGTCGCCCATGATGGATCATGCGATGAGAATAATCGATCCACTCCTGGGGCGGAAGGAGTTGCATCAGCTCGCGCTCGATCTTTTCAGGGTCCTTGTGTTCCGTGAGCCCCAATCGGCGGGAAACTCGCTGGACGTGCGTATCGACCACGACGCCGGTCGGGAGTCCGAAGGCGGTGCCGAGCACGACGTTGGCCGTCTTCCGCCCGACGCCGGGCAGTTGCACGAGTTCATCCAGCTGCTGAGGAACCTCGCCACCATGCCGGGCCACGAGCTGCGCGCTGCAGGCCTTGATATTCCGGGCCTTGTTGCGAAAGAAGCCCGTACTTTGAATCAGCGTCTCGAGCGTTTCCAACGGCGCCTCCGCCATGGCCTCCGCCGTGGGGAAGCGTGCGAACAGCGTGGGTGTGACAATGTTTACGCGCTCGTCGGTGCACTGCGCCGACAGGATGGTGGCAACCAGGAGCTCAAACGGGTTGCGATGCCGCAAAGCGCATTCGGCGTCGGCGTACTCCTGGTTCAGTCCCGCGACCACCTGGGCCGCCTGACGTTTGCGGGTGCGATTGCTCGCCATAGCGGGTTTTCTTTCGTCGGCTCGATGCGTCTCGTTCAGGGCCGGGTGTCGTCGTGGGCCGACGCCAGAATGTCGCCATACGCGCGCCGGGCCACGTCATAGGCGGCGGCCGCCGCCGCTTTCTCCCCTGGGCGAATCCGCGGCGCTTTCTGCTGCCAGCATTGTTCCACGGCGTCCAGGCACCACTGCGCCGAACGCTTGCTGGCCCGAATCGGCTGGCCATCCACTTCCACAAAGACTGGGTTGGTATGGCACGACGGCAGGATCCGCAGGGCCACCCAGCTGGACCGCTCCGGCCGGTAACGGAACTTCAGTTCTTGTACCGAGCCATCGGCAGTGAGTTCGTACCGTTCCACTGCCTGCCCGTTGACGATCAATTCTACCGGCACTTGCCGCGTGTTTCCGATGCGGGCGCGTTCTACGTGCCAGTAAGGCTTCTCGTCCCACGCCCGCTTCCGGATGTCTTCGCGTGGCTGGGGCTCGAGCATCGCCGCGGCGCGCACGCCGATTGTCAAGGTCTCGCCGGCGGCAATCCCCAATACGCTGGGCTGACCGCCGGTCCCTTTCTCGCCGACTCCCAGTCCATTCACCTGGAAATCGAACAGGTGCGACAGGCCGTCACAGCAGTAACTGCGGCCGTCGCGGATTCCCGTGACCCAGGCGTCGTAATCCAATTTGGCAGAGGGTGAGCCGGTCCCGCCGCCCAGCTTCACGTAACCCCGTCCCAGCCCCACCCGTTCGCCGTAAATGCACGGAAAATCCGTTTCGCCACTGATCCGGCACCGGTAGCCGCAGTTCAGCGTGTGGTACCAGATGTTCAGCTCCCAGATGCTGGGCGTATCGACCGACGAGATGAAATCACAGGCGTCGTGAACCACGTCGACGATGTACTCGTTGGCACCGATGCCGTCGAAGGGAGGCATGTTGTAGTTGGGCAGGTCGTAGGTGGGCAGCTTCAATCCCCAGCCGCTATGCGAAAAGCCGACGACGCCACCCTGCTGTTTGCCCCACTGCAAGATCGGCAGGTCCCACGACGGCCACTCGCCGATCTGTTCCGTCCGCCGCCCCTGGAAATGTCCCTTCTCCGGCCCGAACGACCAATCAAACTCGACGTCCTCCGGGTACGTGTAGTCGTCGTCTTTCAATCGCAGCAGGCATAAGTGGCCCGCATGCTGAGACGGAAATCCGGAAACTTCCACGTCGTACCGCATCAAGTAGTCGTCGCGCGACAGGCGGCTGACATTTCCTTCGAAGAACTGCTTCTGAAAGTACCAGCACGGACCCCACGACAGGACACACCCGACGTTCAAGTCCTCTCCCAGAATGTGGCGCATCATCGCTTCCGGAGTCACGCCTTGCGTCGGGGCTTCGTAGTGCGAACATCCAGCGGCATGCACGTGGTGGTCACCCGAAAACCAGCCGTAGTCGGTCAACTTGATCCACCGCGCTAGTCGGAAGGATTCCCGATGACTATCGGTGGCCGGGACGGTTACTTGGCGCCGCGCGATGTGATACTCGGGGCCTCGCGTGTACGTAAACTCATAGGTGCCCGGAGGGAGCACCACGTGCTCGCCATGATGGCGGTAAATCTGTTGGTGAAAGAAAAAGTCGGGCTCCAGCCTGCGCGTCTGCGACGGGTAGATCCGGCCTTGAGCATCCCGGATCACGAACTGGCCTGTCGTGGGTTGGCCGTCATCGTCCAGCACCTCGAGCACGACCCGCACGGCGGGCTGGCACTCGAACAGGATGGAGACCTCGTTGCGGAAGCCCAGATCCTGGGTCCCCTGGCCGACATCGCAGGCCAGGGTGGCC
>JBFWYF010000005.1:0-32256 GCA_050186685.1 Pirellulaceae bacterium | reverse complement strand
GTGACCGCGTTGACTGATGCCTGGTGGACGATCAAGGAACTGCCCCTCATCGGCAATCTCCGGATCGGCAATCAAAAGGAACAGATCGGTTTCGAGCATATTGTCAGCAGCCGTTTCCAGCCGTTCATCGAGCGCTCATACAACCAGGACGCCTTCTATGGCGGGGCCTTTAATGGATTCACCCCGGGAATTCAGGCATTCAACTGGGCCGAGGACGAGATGGGCGTCTGGGCGCTGGGACTGTTCAAGCCGACCGACAACGTCTTTGCGTATAACGCCAATGACGGCGACTACGCCGTGACGGGCCGGATCACGCGCCTGCTCTGGTATGCCAACGACGGCGCGGGCCTGTTGCACGTTGGTCTCTCGGGTCGCCAGTTCACCACGGTGGGCGATCGCATTCGTTACCGGACGCGTGAGGCGATCCGTGCCGGAGCGGCATCCACCTGGCCGATTCCGGCCGATACCGGAGTGCTCGTCGGCGATGACGGCCAGTTTGTCAACGGGGAACTCGTGGCGGTCTATGGTCCGTGGACGTTCCAGGCCGAGTACCTGTTCAGCTTTCTCGAGGAGGCCCAGCTGGCCACGGCTCCGCCGGGACCCAACGTCGGCACCGTCACCTACCACGGCGGCTACGTTCAGCTGTTCTACTTCCTGACCGGAGAGCACGATAACTACGTGCGCCGGAACGGCGTCTTCGAACGCGTCACGCCCCGGGAGAGTTTCTTCCTCGTCAACACAGACGAGGGCCCGCAGTTCGGCCTGGGCGCCTGGCAAATTGGAGCGCGCTACAACTATCTCGATCTGAATGACAGCGGCATCGACGGAGGGCAGCTGCACAACGGCACGGCCGGTGTGAACTGGTTCCTCAATCCGAACATGAAAGTTCAGTTCAACTATATCGCCACCTACCGGGATGCACCCCTGCCCGCGAACGCCGGCGACGGCTGGATTCACGGTTGGGGAATGCGCGTCGCTCACGACTTCTAACCAGGCAGGAATATCCGATGATGACCCCCCGAATCCTGATCATGCTGCTGGTGACCGTCATGCCGTTGCCCGTGAGCGCCGAGCATCGCGGTGGCGGCAATGCGTCCGGCGGCCGCAATTGCTGCCCCCATCACGCCTGCTCCGAACACGCCTGCCAGCTCACTTGTCAGGCCAAGGAGATCAAGAAGACGGTGTACGAAGTGAAATGCGTGCCTGTCTGCGAACACCGACCGGCCCATTTTCTGGCCAGCTGCGACTGCTGTCCGGTGTGCCAGCTGAAGTACAGGAAGGTTCTGATCAAGCGCGAAGTGTTCGTGGGGCACAGCTGTGCGCCCGAGTGTCGACCGGTCCCTGCGACCTGCGGGCCCTGCCAGGTGTCCGTGGAGCCTTAGGTTGCGTGGAGCCTGCCTCGATCGTCGGACGCTAACGGGCGTGCGGTTCGCCGGCGATGGGCAAGTCGGGGCGGCGCCCGTCGAGCCACGCCAGAGCCCGTGTCAGCACGGCGGCGTTTTCCGGGACCTCGCGCACCTGGGTAACCGTGCCGGACCGCACGGCGGCGGCGATGCGATCGAGTTGTTCTCCGACCCGTTGCCGGACGTCGTCCTGCTCGGCTTCCGACAGCAGGCGGGAACGCAGTTCGACCTTGTGCTCGGTACGCACCCGCTCGATGCGATGCAGCTGGCCGCGCATCGCCTTGACGAGACGCCCCTCGAAGTACATCCGGCGCAGCTCTCCGTGCGAGTTGAACTGGATGACCGGATCGGCTCCGACGAAGAAGCTCGCGCATCCGTTGCGCCGAAAGCCGACGACAATGGGGTCTGGTGACCCGGGCAGCTGAAACTCGACGCGTTCGACCAGCGCCGTGGCCTCCCGCAAGATATCCTCGCGATCCTGTTCCCGTCGTGCCATATGGGCCTGTTCCTGTCCACGAATCGGCCGTCCTCACCGGTCGCAGCCACGCGGTTCGGCCCGGGGCGGGTGGGCTCAGAGCCTGGCGGCCAGAACCTCGGCTTCGCCCCAGGTCGAGGCCAGGCGTGTGCCCGGCACGTGCGAGCCCCGGCGCACGTAGGCCAGCGCCACCGGACCTTGAAACCGAGGCGAGCGGCAGGCCGACGTGACACGCGCGACCATCTTACCATCGCGGAGAATCTCGCCACCGGGCGGCGGAACCTCTTGCCCCGTGAACCGCAGTCGCCGCAGGATGCGGTTCACATGGCCCAACGAGTCGATCCGAGCCACGGTTTCCTGCCCAATGTAGCAACCCTTCGTAAAGCTAATCGCCTGCTCGTCGCGATCAACTTCCTGAGGCAGGTTGTCCGCGGTGACGTCCTGCCCGAAAACGGGCGTGGCCTGTTCGATGCGCAGGACATCGAGCGTCGCGGCGCTGCACCGCACGACTCCCAGGGACTCCAGATCGGCGGCCAGCTGCTCTCGGACGGCCGCCTCGGCGCTGATCTGAAAACAGTGGGGACCGGCGTATGTCGTTCGCCGGATTGATACCCTTCGGTCGGCCAACATCACGTCGCGATGGGAACCCCACGCGGCATCCAGTTCGACGCCCAGCAACCGTTGCAGGGCGCCGGGTGCCGCCGGGCCCGCCACCAGCAATTCGGGACCCATCTCCGAACAATCGGTAAAGCGCACGTCCTCGCGGACGACATAACGGTCCAGCATCCGGATGATCTCCGGTCCGGCCCCCGCAGTCGAATCGACGCACAGTTCGTCCGTCCGGCAGAAGACATCGATGTACCCGACCGTGTGTCCCTGGGGATCCGTCAGAAACGCTTCGCAACCTTGCCCCGGCACCAGGCGCTTGATGTCGTTGGTGCACAAACCGTGCAGCAATCGAGCCCGATCCTTGCCCCCTAAGGCAACCTGGGATCGCGGCAATGTGGAGAGTCCAGCGTGGCGGGCGAGTGCGTCGTATTCGAAGGGAAGTGATTCCGACATGGATGACCGGGCGAGCAAGAAGCGAGGGAGTCGATGTCCACTAGGCAGCTATTATATCGTGAACCTGCGGCCGCGGGGCGGGTCCTCCGATTCCCGAGTCCGGGTCATCTCCGTATAGCTCCACCCCACCCCAGTTTTTCGCGGAGTGTGCGGTAATAACTGTGACCGCGGACTTCCACGAGTCGGAACTTCTGTTGGGCACGTTCGACGCGCACGCGATCATGGCTCCGGATCTGGCAGATCTCCCGCCCATCGATGACCAGCGTCGTGGCGGGATTCGGCTCCCGCACGACCATCTCGTAGACGCGGTCGGCGGAGTCCACGACAGGACGCACGGTCAGCGTGTGGGGACTGATCGGCGAGATTACAAAGGCCTGGATATCTTTGCGGAGAATCGGGCCGCCGGCGGACAGGCTATGAGCGGTCGAACCCACTGGCGTACTGATGATCAAGCCATCGCAGCTATACGATGTGACCATTTCCTCGTCGACATAGAGATCGATGTGCAACATCGAGAATGGAGGCCCAGAGAAAATCGCCGCCTCGTTCAATCCGAGCTCTTCGTACAGCACCGCACCATCTCTTCGCACCTGGCAGCGGAGCATCAAGTGCTCGACGATGCGGCACCGGCCGGCGCAGATGTCCGGCAGGAAGTCCGCCAGCGCTGCGGGGGACAGGTCGGCCAGGAATCCGAGTTTACCCAGATTGACGCCGATGACGGGCACCTGGTTGGCGCCCATCTGCCGGGCAGCCCGCAGGATCGAGCCATCACCGCCCATGACGACGGCGATATCGGCGTTGACGGACGAGAGGTCGAGCTTCCATTCGAAGTCTTCGGCGACGATTTCGCCGCGGTTGGCCAGCAGCCCGCGTAACTGGGCCGCCTCTTCCCGCACGCGCGGGCGGTCGCCGGCGCCCAGAAGAAGGATTCGAAGAGGCCCGGCGCGATGGACCCAATCCATAGGGGGTTCGTAGTGTGCAGCAGCCATGGATCGCTCACCCGGGCCTGTCCGACATTCTCACGACGCCCTCCGGGGCTCATCTCCTGACGAAGATTTCGGATAGACTCGTAGTCGGATTATTCACCAGGGCCAGGCAGTGCGGAAGCACAACCTGGTAAAATTCGAGACCCTCATCGCGCGGCGATCCACCCGGTTGGGCCGCGAGGCACGGCAGCCATGGCCAGGCGACGAAATGTTTCTCCGACCCGCACGCTGCGGCACCGGGTCATTCGGGCGTCGGCGGGAACGGGGAAGACGTTCCAATTATCGTTACGTTACCTGCAGCTTCTGCTCCAGGGGGTGCCGCCGGAACAGATCCTGGCCACCACCTTCACCCGCAAGGCAGCGGGCGAGATCCTGCAGCGTATTGTCGTGCGGCTGGCCCAGGCGGCCTTGGACCCGCTGCACTCCGATGAACTCGCGCGGTTCTTGAACATGCCGGACCTGGGGTGCGACGCGTGCCTGGCGGCCTTGCACCACCTGTTGCGGAATCTGCACCGCCTGCGTATTGGCACGCTCGATAGCCTGTTCGCTCAACTGGCGCGCACGTTCAGCCTGGAAATGGGACTCCCACCCCGGTGGCGCATTTTGGACGAGGCCGACGACCGGGACCTGCGGGACGCAGCCATCGAGGCGGTGCTGCACAGCGAGGAAACGACTCAGCTGCTTGCCCTCACGCACTTGTTGAGCAAAGGGGAGGCGGTGCGGGGCGTCAGCGAACTGATCCGCGATACGGTCACCTCGCTGCACGGGCTCTATTGCGAGTCGGATGCGGAAGCCTGGCAACGCCTGCGGCGGCCTAAGTCGCCCGACCAGGACGACTGGCACGAGTTGCTCGACGAGCTGCGAAACGCCGCCATTACCGACGGCCGGATGCGGAAAGCGGCCGCGGAGGACTGCGAGCGGGCACTGCGGGGGGCCTGGGACGAACTGCTTCAGCGAGGACTTTCCGCCAAGCTGGCCGCGGGCGAGACGACGTATTACTCGAAACCGATCCCGGCGGAACTCTGTGGGCTGTACGAGCGGCTGCTGGAGCACGTTCGGGCGACATTGATCCAGCGCGTGGCCAACCAGACGGAGACCTCCTATCGGCTGCTGCACAGCTACGACACGCACCGTCGCCGGCTGCAGGTCGAACGGGGCGGGTTGCGGTTCGACGACATTACGCAGGCGCTCGATACGGCGTTGCGTCCGGCAGCCGACAGCGAGTCCCGGGCGGCCGACATGGCTGGGCCGGGACCCGGCGAGCTGGCCCATCGCCTCGACGGCCAGGTCTCCCACCTGCTGCTCGACGAGTTTCAGGACACGTCGCCCCGGCAGTGGAGGGCCTTGCAAGGATTCGTGCAGGGGGTGACGCAGGGGGATGGCGGGTCATTCTTTTGCGTCGGCGACATGAAGCAGGCGATCTACGGCTGGCGGGGAGGCGTGGCGGAGATCTTCACGGCCGTCGACGAGCAGATTCCGGACCTCGAGCAGCAGCAGCTGAACCAGAGCTTTCGCTCGTCGCACGGCGTCATCGAATTCGTGAACCGAGTTTTCCAGGGAGCCGTTCAACACCCGCAACTCGAACGTGCCGCGGACGCGGTCGCGGCCTGGTGCGATCGATTCGAAGAGCACACGACGGCCAACAAGGACTGGACGGGTTATGCCTGTTTGCGGACCGCGGCCCTGCCCGACGAGGACCAGGATGTCCGCTCGGCGGTGCTCGCATCTGCCGTGGAACTCGTGGCCGAACTTCATGTCCAGTCTCCCGCAGACGAGATCGGAGTGCTCGTCCGCCGCAACGCGACGGTGGCGCGTCTGGTCGATCTGCTGCGAGCGCGCGGCCTGCCCGCCAGCGAGGAGGGAGGAAATCCGCTGACGGATTCCGCCGCGGTTCAACTGGTCGTGTCGGCACTCCGCCTGGCGGACCATCCCGGCGATCGCGTCGCCCGATTTCACGTCGCCGAGTCGCCGCTGGGGCCCGCACTCCGGTTGGCCACGTTCGACGACGACGGACAAGCCCTGCGTGTGGCCGCCGAGATCCGACACCAGTTGCAGACGGAGGGCTATGGGCCCTGGGTCGGCCGGATCGCGGCGGTCATCCGGCCCGCCTGCGGAGGCCGCGACCAGACGCGGCTCGACCAGCTGGTCGAGCGCGCTTATGCCTACCAGTCGCAGGCCACGCTCCGCGCTCGCGACTTCGTCCGCAAAATCGAACTCGAACGGGTGGCCGAACCGTCGCGGGCTCCCATTCGCGTCATGACGATCCACCAGGCCAAGGGTCTCGAGTTCGACCATGTGGTCCTGCCTGAACTCGATGAAAACCTGGTTGGCCAGCCGCCGGAGTTCGTTGTGGAACGGCTTAGCCCCACCGCTCCGGTCACGTGTGTTTGTCTGTACGTGAACCTGCAGACCCAGCAGCTGTTGCCACTGCGATTGCAGCGGATGTTCGCTCAGGCGACGCATGCGGAAGTCGTCGAGTCGTTGTGCTTGCTGTATGTCGCGTTGACACGAGCCGTCCATACGCTGCATGTCGTCATTCCGGCTTCGAGGCGGCCGGACGAAAAAATCTCGCGGACCATGGCGGGAATTGTGCGGGCGGCGCTGGTGGGTGGGCAACCGCTGCCGCCGGCCACGGTCGTGTTTGCTTGTGGCGACCCGCAGTGGCGATCGCCGCGGGGCACGGCCAGGGAAGACCCCCGGCCTGCTGCTCCGGAAGTGCCGAGTCAACCGGCGGTAAGACGCGAGGCGGAGCCTGTGTTGGGTGTGGTCGGCAGGGGTAGGGCGCGCCCCGCGATCCGGCTCGCTGATCGCATGCAGCGCTTGCGCGGGCTGGAACGCGTGAGCCCGTCCGGGCTGGAAGGGGGTATGCACGTGCGGATCGGCGGATGGTTGCAGGGGGACGCCGGGGCGGCGAGCCTGCGGGGAACCATCTTGCACGCGTGCCTGGCGCAGGTCCACTGGATCGACGACGGCCCGATTGCACCAGACGCCCTGCGCTCGACAGTCGACGAACTTCTGCGCGCCGAAGGACGGCCGGGCGATCCGGCCGAGTGGATCGCTGAATTCGACCGCGTGATGGCGCAGCCGCTGCTGCAAACGCAATTGAGTCGATCGTTCTATCGGCAGCCCAGGGTGGGCCAGTTACCGACGACGGTGATGCGTGCCCTCGGGGAAGCATCCGAGCCGCCCACCGTGGAAACCGAATGGGCCTTCGCCGTGCGGCGCGGGGATGGGTTGCTGGCCGGCAGCATCGATCGTTTAGTCTTGTTTCCGGCCCGCCAACGGTTCGTGGCGGCGGACATCCTGGACTTCAAAACCGACGCGCTGCCCGACGCTTCGCCGGCCGCGCTGCGGGAACGAATCGACTACTATGCTCCCCAGATTGCGGCCTATCGCGATGCGGTAAGCCGTCTCACCGGGCTGCCCCTCGACCGGATTGCGGCCCGCCTGCTGTTCCTGTCGATCGGCGAGGCCGTGAGGATGTCCTGAAGCTCCGCGAACGACGACGGGGGGTGTATGTGCGCCGGATTGCGCTTGTCATACGGCCACGGATGTCTCGTGCGAAGCGTATATGTATTTTTTGACGGATTTTCGGCGAACAGGAGGCTTCCCCCTCGGCGGACGGCTACTGTCACTGGCGCTGTCGCACCCGGCCGGGCGGTTCGCCCCCCCACCAAATGCTTGACGGTCCCGCAGGTTATACCTAAAGTACGAACAGTCGGCAGCGAAGGTAAATGCAGCGGGCGGACGGCTGGCTCGCCACAATCCGTATAACCGTTGAATACTCGCCAGATCCCTCAGAATCCGGGCCCGGCACGTTCAAAATTGATTGGTGGATCTGGGTGACGTGCGTAGATTGGATCGCAGCCGAAGTTCGCTCCCGTGCAGGTCGTCGTTTCGAGTAATTCTCTCTTCTAGGTAATCCCTGGCGACTATGTCCGCACAAGAATCGCGTCCAAGCCAAGAGTCGATTGAGCAGACGAAACATCAGATCCGTACGCTGGTCAGCGAGATCTCGCAGCTGTCAAAAAGCGATCTCGGGGCTGAGGAATACTATGCAGCCTTTCTGCAGAAGATTATTTCGGCATTGGCCGCGGTGGGCGGTGCGATCTGGCTGCTGGCGGAAGGCAAGCGGCTGCAGCTCACCTATCAGATCAATATTTCGCAGGCGCTGCTCGACAATTCAACGGATGACGCGAGCAAGCATTTCCGGCTGCTCGACCAGGTGATGCGGAGTGAGGAGGGGGTGCTGATCCCGCCTCTGTCCGGAGCGTCGGACGAGCGGGCGGGCGGAAATCCAACGCGGTGCCTGCTGGTACTCTGCCCCTTGCGAAGCGATGGGAACGTCGAGGGCTTGGTCGAGATTTTTCAGCGTCCCGATTCGCCCCCCGCCACGCAGCGTGGTTACCTGCGGTTCCTGCAGCAGATGTGCGAACTGGCGGGTGAGTGGCTGAAAACTCAAAAGCTGAGGCAGTTCAGCGATCGCCATTCGCTCTGGGCCCACGCAGATCAATTCGCGCGGATCGTTCACGAGAGCTTGGACATGCGCGAGACGGCCTACGCTGTGGCCAACGAGGGGCGGCGGCTGATCGGCTGCGACCGCGTCTGTGTCGCCGTGAAGAAGGGACGCAAGTGTACCGTCGAGGCGGTGAGCGGCCAGGACGCGATCGAGAACCGGTCGAACATCATCACGGCGCTCAACAACCTGGCGACGCGCGTGGTAGCGGCCGGGGAACCTCTGTGGTACGAGGGAAATACCGAAGATCTGCCGCCACAGGTCGAAAAGGCGATCGAAACGTATGTTGACGAGTCGTACGCCAAGTCGGTGGCGGTGCTGCCGCTGCACAAGCCCAAGAGTCCCGATCAGGCGGCTCGAGAAGCTTCCGCCGGGCGGGTCGAGCGCGAGCACGACCACTTGGGAGAGATCATCGGGGCTTTGATTGTAGAGCAGATCGAAAGTGACCTGCCGCGCAACCTGATCGCCCCGCGGCTCGACCTGGTGTACGAACACAGTGCCCGAGCGCTCGCCAACTCGATGGATCATTCGAACCTGTTCCTCATGCCCGTCTGGCGGACGCTGGGCCGTGCTCAGTGGGTCGTCCAGGCCCGCACGTTGCCGAAGACGCTGGCGATAACCGCACTCATTCTGGTGGTACTGGGCTTGTTGACCTTTGTTCCGTGGGACTTCAACCTCAAGGCGAAGGGATCCCTCCAGCCGACCATCAAGCGGGATGTCTTCGTCGACATCGGCGGCACGATCGAAGCCGTGAAGGTCAAGGATCAGGATCGGGTGCAACGTGGCGACGAACTGGTCCGCCTCCGCAATACGGACCTGGATGTCCAACTCGAGGACGTGCTCGGCCAGCTGCAGGCGACTTTGCAGCAGCTCGATACGACGATTGAAGCCCAGACAAATCTCGAGAAGGTGGCGAACGACGCCGAACGGATCAGGCTGGGAGGCGAAATCAATGAGTTGCGGGTCCGCAAAGCCAGCCTGGAGAAACAGCGCGATCTCCTGCTGGCCAAACGCGAACGGCTCACGATCCGCAGTCCGATCGACGGCATTGTGCTGCTGTCGTGGGATGTGCAGCGTACCTTGTTGAATCGCACGGTCGAGACGGGCCAGGTGCTGATGTCCGTGGCCGATCCGGAAGGAGGCTGGGAACTGGAGCTGTTCATGGCCGAGCGACGGACGGGTAAGGTCGACGCCTATCGCCAGGAGGTCAAGAAAAACGACCCACAGACGGATTTGTTCGTCTCCTACAAGCTGAAAGCCGATCCTCACACGACGCGGGAAGGACTCGTAAAGCACATCGAACGCATCACGCAGATGCACGATGAGGAAGGCCACACGGTCCGCATCCTCGTCGATTTGAACGAACAGACGAACCCCATCGCCAATAAACGCCCCGGGGCGGAAGTGACCGCCAAAGTCCTTTGCGGCCGGCGGTCGATCGGTTACTGCTGGTTCCATGAGGCGATTGAATGGCTGGAGGCCAACGTCTTTTTCTGAAAGGGACGGTCCGCTTCGTACCGGTTCCCCCGTACTGCCATATTCGCGATCGTGCGTGATCCTGAAATCGACCTTAGCTGGCGCGCATCAAGGCCCATCCGTACCGTAGTTTCAGAGGAGTGACAATCCATGCCGTGCGTTCTACCCGTCTTGACGATGGCTCTACTGGCGGGGCAGACATCGGGCGACAATCGTCCTGGTGCCGATGAAATCATGGTTCCCAAGAGCATGGTGCTGCTGATCGAACAGAACGATCTGCCGGCCCGGCAGGCGGGAGTCATCCGCCAGATGGTGCTGGAAGACGGCACGAAAATCCGCGAAGGGCTGACAGTCAAGCGGGGGCAGGTGCTGGGTACGCTTGACGACGAGGACGCTCGGGCCCGGCGGCGCGCCGTCGAAGCCGAACAGCGCGTCGCAATCGCTGAAAAGGGGAAAGCCGACGCCGGCATCGTTGCGGCGGAAGCGACCACCCAGGTGGCCGGAGCGGAACTGAACGAATCGTTAGACATCATCAAGCGGGCACCGGGCTCAGTGCCGGCGACGCAGATTCGGCGGCAGGAACTGACGGTCAAGCGTGCCGCCAGTGAAGAGATCGTGGCCAAGAGCGAAGTGGAAACGGCCAGGCTGACGATCGATGCGAAGGGAGCTCAGCTGGATGTGGCCACGATCACCTTGAATCAACACCGCATCGTCTCGGCGCTGGACGGTGTGATCGTCGAGATGTACCGCCAGCCCGGGGAATGGGTCAGTCCCGGCGATCCGATCCTGCGCATCGTGCATATGGACCGGGTGCGCGTGCAGGGGTTCGTCGATGCCAAGGTGTATACGCCCGATCAGCTGATGGGCCGCGAAGTGGAGATCACCGTGCTCCTGCCGCAGGACCGAGTCGAGAAGTTCACGAGTTCCGTCAGCTTTGCCAGTCCGCTGGTCGAGGCGGGGGCATTCCGCGTGTACTGCGACGTACCGAACCGAATGCACAACGGCCACTGGATCCTGCGTCCCGGCAGTTTCGTCGACAAGATGGTCGTGCGGCTGAACTCGATTCCCGGCAATCTCGCCGCCTCTCGCTAGGCTCCTCTGGAACTCCGACCCGCGGATCGACGTAAATTATGGCCACCTTAGCGGAAAGCCTGGTAAGCAGCACATCGCGCAAGTTGACGCTGCGCATGCGGCCCGATCTGTCGGCGCGGCGGCACCGGTATCATGGCAAGACGTTTTGGGTCGTGAAAGAACCGATCGGCCTGAATTACTTCCGGTTTCACGAGGAAGAATACGCGATCCTGTGCATGCTCGACGGGCAGTCGAGCCTCGACGATATCAAGGAGCAGTTCGAGGAGGAGTTCGCTCCTCAGAAAATCACGTTTCAAGATTTGCAGCAGTTCGTGGGGATGCTGCATCGCAGTGGGCTCGTCATTTCGGATTCCGTCGGTCAGGGGCGGCAACTCAAGCGGAGAAGGGACCAGCGGAAGAAGCGGGAGTTGATGGGCCGCCTCGCGAATATCTTCGCCATCCGATTCCGCGGCATCGATCCGAAGCGGCTGTTTGACTTGATTTTCCCGTACACGGCCTGGTTCTTCCACCCGGCCGCCATAGTGTGCGTCCTGCTGCTGGGGTTGAGTGCGCTGACGCTCGTGGCGACCGAGTTCGATGTGTTTCAGGCCCGGCTACCGACGTTCCACGAGTTCTTTGGTCCGGCCAACTGGATCTGGCTGGGCACGACGATGGCGCTCGTCAAAGTGCTGCACGAGTTTGGGCACGGCCTGTCCTGTCGCTACTACGGCGGAGAGTGCCACGAAATCGGCGTCATGTTCCTGGTCTTTACTCCGTGTCTGTACTGCAATGTCTCGGACTCATGGATGCTGCCCAGCAAGTGGCAACGGGCGTTCATCGGCGCGGCAGGTATGTACGTCGAGATCTTCCTGGCGTCCATTGCGACGTTTGTGTGGTGGTTCAGCGAGCCGGGCCTGTTGAACCACCTGGCGCTCAGCGTAATGTTCATCTGTTCGGTCAGCACGGTCGTTTTCAACGGCAATCCGCTGCTGCGGTTCGACGGCTACTACATTTTGATGGACCTGGCGGAGATCCCCAATCTGCGCCAGAAGTCCACGGAGATCGTCAAGCGGTATTTCACGCAGCTGTGCCTGGGAATCGAGCAGCCCGAGAACCCTTTTCTGCCCCAGCAGCGGCAACTCGTGTTCGGTCTCTACACGATCGCCGCGGTGATGTATCGCTGGGTCGTCACGTTCTCGATTCTGTACTTCCTGAACAAGGTCTTTGAACCCTACGGATTGAAGATCATTGGCCAGGCGATCGCCCTGTCGGGGCTGGTCGGGCTCGTGGTTCAACCGGTCTATCGATTGGCCATGTTTTTTTATCTCCCTGGGAGGGCGCACAAGGTGAAGAAGCATCGGGTAGCCGCCACCGTGGCGGTGATCGCGGCGCTGGTCGCGCTGCTGGTGTATTTGCCCCTGCCGTTTCACGTCGACTGCACCCTGGAATTGCAGCCGCGGGCGGCGACCCCTGTGTTCGCGGGCGTGCCGGGACGCATACGAACCATCGAGGTGCAGCCCGGAGAACTGGTGCAGCCCGGGACGGTTCTGGCTCGGCTCGACAACATCGACCTCCAGTTCGAGGTTTTGCGGTTGGAAGGGGAAGTAGCCAAGCTGCAAGCGCAATTGGACTCGCTCGAATTCCAGCGACACTCCGATGAACGGGCCAGCTTGCGGATCCCGTCCGTGTTGGAACTGCTGGCGACCACCGAAGAACAACTGCGGGAGAAGCAGGCCGATCTCCAGCGACTTAGCATCATCGCGGAAACAGAGGGATATGTCTTTCCGCCGCCCGTGCGCCCCGACCGGGAAAGCGGAGACGGCCGGCTGCCGCAGTGGTCCGGAACTCCCTTCGATTCTAAGAACCAGGGCGCTTTGCTGACGGCGAGCGACCAGTTTTGTCAGATAGGAAAGTCCACCGATTACGACGCGATCCTGATCATTGACCAGTCGGATATCGATCTCGTCGCCCGCTACTTGGACAATCACGAGACGTTTCCACCGGTCTTGATCAAGTTAGACGCCTTTCGATCCGAGACGATGGACGGCCAGATCGAGCTGGTCGCGTCGGCCCCAATGGAAATCACGCCGGCCAGCCTGGCGACTCAGGCCGGCGGGACGCTGGAAACAAAAACGGACCGCAAAACTGGAACGCTTAAACCAATCAGTACGTCTTATCAGGCGAGAGTGCCAGTTTCTGACCCCCGAGGCGTGCTGCGCATTGGTCTTACGGGTAAAGCTAAGGTATACACTGGGTGGCAGTCCATCTACGACCGTGTCTATCGGTACGTAGCTCGGACGTTCCACTTCGACTGGTAATCGTATCGATGGAGAGTGCTTCGCCCCGCGGCGAGGTACCGGGCGTGGCCGGCTGCCACGCGTGGAAAGGTGAGTTGATTGTTTCGGCGAGTCGCCACGGGCGAATCCCGGAACTGGTTCGATTTCGTGTGGTGCGCTTCACTTCGTCACCGTTTGCTTTCTGCGTTTTTTCTGCCTAGGGAGACTAGAGACTATGGCCAAAGCTGCTGAGTTGGAAAACAAGGTTGAGGGTGCTCCGGAAGCTGCGAAAGCGGAGGCCCCCGCTGCCGCCGCGCCGGCTCCTCTCCAGATCAATGTGGACGATGCCAACGTCATGGCCCTGTACGCGAACTTCTGCCGCGTCACCGGTTCGCCGGAAGAGCTGATCATCGACTTCGGTTTGAATCCCCAGCCGGTCGGGGTGCCGAAGGATCCGATCCAGGTCAAGCAGCGGATCATCGTGAACTACTACACTGCGAAGCGCCTGCTGGCGGCTTTGAACATGTCGATTCAGCGTCACGAGGCCGTCTTCGGTGTGCTGGAAACCGACATCAACAAGCGGCTCCGCGCTCGCTAAGCCTGCTGCGCTTTGCGATGATGAAACTGCCAACCGGCTGCATGTCTGCGGATGTGTGGCCGGTTTTTCTTTGCGCGGTCGAGAAGATGGAAACGCAGATTTCGCGCAGGCCGCAAAGCCAATCCCGAACGGCTGCCGAAGTTCGCGCGTTGTAATGCGCGCAAATCACGGTAGGATATCGGCGTACCCGCCAACTTTCCTGCCATCCTGAAGGGGTCTTTGTAATGCCTCGACTTCATCGCCGGCGTTTTCTCGAAGAGTCGATGATTGCCACGGCTACGGCGTTGGCCGCCGCGAATGTCGCTCGGCCGTTGGCTGCCGACGAAGCCACCAGCCAGTCGCCCGGCAATACGCTGCGCCACGCGGTGATCGGCTGCCGTATTCGCGGCAAGGTACACGCCAAGGAATTTGCCGGACGACACGGGGTCCAGGTTGCCTATGTATGCGATCCCGACATGCAGCTCGCAGAAGACGTGGCGAAGTTGGTCGAGCAACAGCAGGGCAAACGGCCTCAGGCGGTCACGGATCTTCGGAAGATCTTTGATGACAAGTCGGTCGACACCGTATCAATCGCCGCGCCCAACCATTGGCACGCGCTGGCTGCGATCTGGGCGATGCAGGCGGGTAAGGACGTGTACGTCGAAAAGCCCGTGTGCCATAACGTGGTCGAAGGACGCCGCATGATCCAGGTGTCACGCAAGACGAACCGGATCTGCCAAGGGGGCACTCAGAATCGGTCTCGTGGCGATCTGGCAGCGGCGGCTCAATATATACGCGCAGGAAAGCTCGGCACCGTCACTCTGGCCCGCAGCATCATTTACGGCCGGCGCGGTTCGATCGGCGAACCGACAAAGTGCGAGATTCCCAGCTCCGTCGACTTGAATCTGTGGCTCGGTCCGGCGACCCAGGAGTCGCTCACCCGCCGCACGTTCCACTACGACTGGCATTGGTTCTGGGACACCGGGAACGGCGAACTGGGCAACAACAACATTCACATGGTCGATATCTGCCGGTGGCTCCTCGGCATCGAGGGGCTGGGCGATTCGGTGGTAAGCCTCGGCGGACGGCTCGGCTACCGGGATGCGGGCGAGACGCCCAATACCCAGATGGTCGTTCACACATTTGGCCCTCAGACGATCGTCCAGGAAGTGCGCGGACTGCAGAGCGATCCGTTCAGCCGCAGTTTCAAGGCGGGACATGTCATCCACGGCTCCGAGGGGTTCATTGCGGAAGGTTCTTTGTTTGACCGCGATGGCAAACTCGTTCGCACCTTCGAGGGGCCCAGCGTCGATCATTTCGCGAACTTCGTAGCGGCCGTGCGCAGCCGGCGCCGCGAGGATCAGAAAGCGGAAATTGTCGAAGGGCACCAGTCGAGTTGCCTGTGCCACGTCGGCAACATCTCGTATCGGCTGGGCGACCGCCGCTCCGTAGCCGACATCGCCGGTTCGCTCGAAAAGCTCGACCTGCACGACGACGTACCGCGTACGTTTGACCGCATGGTCCGGCATCTGAAAGATAACGAGGTGGACTTGAACGCGACGCAGCTGACGATGGGTCCCTTGCTCCGCATCGATTCGGCGACCGAAACCTTCGTGGATCATGCGCCGGCCAATCAGCTGCTGGGGCGCACCTACCGCAAGCCGTTTGTCGTGCCGGCGGAAAACGAAATCTGATTGTCCTTGCGGCGGATTCGCGCTGGCTCTCCCTGCAACGCCGGCCGCCTCGTCCTGGCGGCCGGATCCTCGATAGCCTCGGCGGAAGGAACTTCCCATGCTCCGGATCGAAGGAAAGTCGCTGCGGATGTGCGACCGGCTGCCCCGGAGGTCGTTTCTCGAAATCGGAGCGCTCACGGTTGGTGGACTCACCTGGCCGCAGATTCTGCGTGCCGAGAGCCAGCCCGGCCGTGGTCGGAGCCACAAATCGGTGATCATGATCTTCCTGGCGGGGGGGCCGCCCCACCAGGATATGTTCGACCTCAAGCCGGATGCGCCGGTGGAGGTGCGAGGCGAGTTCGATCCGATTGCGACGAATGTGCCAGGCATCCAGATCAGCGAACTGATGCCCCGCGTTGCCGCCCGGATGGATCGTTTCGCCCTGATCCGCTCGCTGGTCGGCTCCGAGGGACGGCACGATTCCTTCGAGTGCTGCACAGGACGCCACTTCCGTAGCGTTCAGCCCCAGGGAGGCTGGGGCGCGATGGGCTCGGCGCTGTCCCGCCTGCAAGGGCCCGTCGATCCGGCGGTGCCGCCCTACGTCGACGTGTCCCAACGGATGGCCCACGATCCCTGGAATATCAAAGGCGCGGGCTATTACGGTGCGGCCCATGCCCCGTTTCGCCCGGACGGCGAAGCGGCCAGCGACATGACGCTGCAAGGATTGACGTCCGAGCGTCTGGCCAATCGCACCAGCCTGCTGGTAGCTTTCGACCAGTTTCGTCGCCGGATCGATCGACGCGTCGAAGAAGGCAGCCTCGACCCATTTACGGAACAGGCCCTGGGAGTGCTCACGTCGCCGCGGCTTGTCGAAGCACTCGACCTGCAGCGTGAAGATCCCGCGGTGCGGGCCCGCTACGGTCAGGACGATCCGTACGTGCTCGACGCCAAACGCGACCGGGGATACCAGGCACTGATGTCACGGTTTCTGCTGGCTCGGCGGGTTGTTGAAGCCGGCGCACGCTGCGTGACGTGCAGCTTTGCCCACTTCGACTGGCATGGCGACAATTTCAAAAGTGCCCGAAAAGTCGTTCCCTTGCTCGACCAGGGGCTGGCGGCGCTCGTCGACGATCTGCACGAACGCGGGCTGGCCGAGGATGTGTCGGTGCTGGTCTGGGGCGAGTTCGGCCGCACGCCGAAGATTAACGAACGAGCCGGACGCGACCACTGGCCGACGGTGCACGCAGGCCTGCTGGCCGGTGGCGGATTGCGCACGGGCCAGGTCATCGGCGCGACGAACCGGCTGGCTGAAGAAGCGATCGACCGGCCCGTCCACATGCAGGAAGTGCTCGCCACGATCTATCAGCGGCTGGGCATTGACGTCCGTCACACCACCATCCCGGACAATAACGGCCGCCCCCAGTATCTGCTCGACGATCATCCGGCGATTCCGGAACTCATCTGAAGAAACGGGACGACAGCCTTGCGGAATGCGGGCTCACGCCCGGGCCGTCGTTCTCGGATTGGTATGCAACTGCCTTGCAGGGAGAGACCGATGTTTCGATGTCGTTGGTTCGCGTGTGGTCTGGCCGTGCTGATCGTCTGGCCCGTGCTGGCTCAGGAACGCCCGGAATGGAAAGCGGGCGTCGCGAGTGTCGTCATCACACCGTCGCGCTCGACCTGGATGGCGGGCTATGCATCCCGTAAGGCGCCGTCGGACGGTGTCATCAGCGACCTGAAAGCCAAAGCCCTCGCCGTCGAAGACGCCCGCGGCACGCGCGCCGTGATCGTGACCACCGACCTGGTATCGATCCCGCGAGTGCTGCGCGATGCCATCGTGTCGCGGCTGGACCCGTCGTGGCAGCTGCCCGATGCCGCGTTGCTGCTCAACTGCTCCCATACGCATTGTGGTCCGGTGGTCAAAGACGACCTCGAGTTGTCGGTCATGTACCGCTTGACGGACGAGCAGCGCAAGCAGGTCGAATCCTACTTCGTTGAATTGCGCGACAAGATGCTGGGCGTCATCGGCGACGCAATTCGCGACTTGCAGCCCGCGCGGCTCAGCTACAGCCATGCGCGGTGTGGCTTTGCCATGAATCGCCGGCTGCCGACTCCATCCGGATTTCAGAACAGCCCGTATCCCGACGGGCCAGTGGATCATGCCGTA
The DNA here is from genome assembly GCA_050186685.1 of Pirellulaceae bacterium. Lineage (GTDB taxonomy): Bacteria > Planctomycetota > Planctomycetia > Pirellulales > Pirellulaceae > CAZFLF01. The sequence continues at coordinate 14,574 of JBFWYF010000005.1, read as the reverse complement.
CCGGTGCTTCGTGTCGAGTCGTCGGACGGCAAACTGCGGGCGGTGGCCTTTGGTTATGCCTGCCATAACACGTCGACGGCGCTTCAGCAATTCAACGCCGATTACGCCGGCTTCGCGATGACCGAGTTGGAAAAGGCCCATCCGGGCACGACGGCGCTGTTCGTGATGGGATGCGGCGGAGACCAGAACCCCTATCCGCGGGGAACGATCGAGCTGGCCATGGCTCACGGAAAATCGCTCGCCACCGCAGTTGAGGCGGCACTGCTGCCCACTCCCCAACCGCTGCACGGCCCCTTGGGCGTCGCCTATCAGACGGTCGAATTGCCGTTCGAGCCCGTCACCCGCGAAGAGATCGTCCAGCGGATGCAGTCCAAGGAAGTCTATGAACAGCGTCGCGGCGAAGCGCTGATGCAGGAGTTGCAACAGCAGGGCAAGGTGCGCGAGAGCTACCCGTATCCTGTGCAGGTCGTGCAGTTTGGCCAGGGTTTGACGCTCGTATCGCTTGGCGGCGAAGTAGTAATCGATTATGCCCTCCGGCTGAAAAAGGAACTCGGCGACGCGCCGGTCTGGGTCGCCGGCTATAGCCACGACGTCATGGCATACATTCCGTCCGAGCGGGTCTTGCGTGAGGGAGGGTACGAAGGGGCCACTGCGATTCGATTCAGTTCCCTGCCGAACCCGTTCCGCCCTGGTGTCGAGGAACGGATCATCACGACGGTCCAGAAGCTGGCCGAACAAGCGCGGGGGACGCAACCCTAGGATGGGCGCGAAACAGGGCCTCAATCCCTCGGAACTTGCCAGGGTTGCTTCAGGTACACGCGCAGATCCGGGACACGCTCCGGAATGGCTGTGGCCACCAGGCTCGCGATAGTCCTGGCACCCGTTCGTGAAAAATGCGTCCGGTCACCGGCCGACGGGCTGAGCGGCGCGGTGTCGGCGTCGCCGCGAGCCTGGAACAGCGAGAAACTGAGGCTATGGAGATCGACGGAGGGAACCCGCTCGGACTCGGCCACAGCGAGCACGGCCGTCGCGTACGGAGTCAGGGAGGTGACTGCCTGGCCGTTGGCAAAGGTTCGCCGCGCCACCGGAGTGACCAGTACCGGCCGAATTCCGGCGCTGCGAGCCTCGGCGATGTAGCGCTGCAGGTTCTGCCGGAAGTCGCCTTGCGGGTCGGTGCTGCGCTCGCCCTTGCCCGGTTGGTCGTTGTGGCCGAACTGAATGAACACGTAATCGGGCCGCTCGCGCAACACCGCCTCCCAGCGGCCTTCGGACAAGAAACTCTTCGAGCTGCGTCCCGATCGGGCGTGATTCACCACCTTGACAGACGCCTGGAAACAATCGCCGAACACCTGTCCCCAGCCAGTCAGCGTCGGTCGATCGGCGGGGGGATTCGGATACGAAGCCATGGTGGAATCGCCGACCATGGCGATCGTGATTGGACGCAGTACCTTCGGCAACCGCTGCAGCGTGTAGCGGCTCGTGTCCGAACTGGCGCCCGTCGTATCGGCCCACTGTTGCCAGGCGTCGGCTAGCTGCTGGACGAGTTCCGGCTGCTCGGCGGCCAGATCGTGCATCTCGGTGCCGTCGCGGACGATGTCGTACAGTTCCCACCGGTCCCGGTCTTGATCGCGTACGAGTTTCCAGCGTCCGCGCCGGATCGCGGTATTGCCGAACGCCTTCCAACAGATGTCGGGGCGGTCGCCGCCGCGCTCGCCGCGCAGCACGGGCAGCAGACTCCGTCCCTCCCACCGCAGGAGCGGCTGTTCGCCGCGAGGCACCGGCGGGGTGGCACCGGCGATCTCAGCGAGCGTTGGGAGCAAATCGACCACATGCCCCGCTTCGCGTGTGACACTTGCCGGTCGAATGGTTCCCGGCCAGCGGACGACGAGAGGCGTGGTGATGCCGCCTTCGTGGACCCAGCCCTTGTAGCGGCGAAACGGCGTATTCTGGGCGTACGCCCATCCGGCCCCGCACGACACGTAACATTCCTTGGCTCCGGGGATGTTCGTGGGATCGTCGCCTCCCGCCTGTTCCGCGCAGCCACCGTTGTCGTTCAAGACCAGCACCACCGTGTTGTCCAACGTGCCCGTCTCGCGCAGCGCCGCGACCAGGCGGCCGACATTCTGATCGATCGAGTCGACCATCGCGGCGTAGACTTCCATCAGGCTCTGATGCCAGTCCCGCTGCGCCGTTTCACTCCACGGCGTCACCTCCGGCTCTCGATCGGAAACGGTCCAGGCCGGATCCGCGATGCCGAGCGCGATCTGCCGCTCGAGTCGCTGCCGCCGGATCGCATCCCATCCTGCGGCGTAGCGACCGCGATACCGGGCGATGTCGGCCGGCCTGGCGTGGAGTGGCGAGTGGGCCGCGGTGAAACAGACATGGGCGAAGAACGGGCGGCCGTTCGCGGCAAAACGCCGGATGTTCGCGATCGCGTGATCGGTAATAGCGTCGCTGGAATAGAAATCGTCGGGGAACTGCCGGATACGTTCTCCGTTCCTCGCCCACACGCGCACCCGACCGCCCTCGAACGGCGGATCCGGAATGCTCGGATCGAAATGGTTCGAGCAGCCGTCGAGCATGCCGAAGAAATCGTCAAACCCGCGATCGATCGGCCGATGCGGCGCCGAACCGCCCAGGTGCCACTTACCGGACAACGACGTCTGGTAGCCCGCACTCCGCAGCAGTTCGCCAAGTGTCGTCATCTGTCCCGTGAGTTGAATCCGGCGGTTCGGACCGACGTAGCGGGGAAATAGCCCGGTCAGCAGCGAGGCACGAGTCGGCACGCAGATCGCGTTGTTATAGAACCGGGTGAAACGCAGCCCCTCGGCCGCTAAGCGATCGATGTGGGGTGTCGCGATCTCGCCGCCGTAACACCCGTAGTCGCTGTAGCCGACGTCGTCCAACAGGATCAGCACGATATTGGGCTGCGTTGCCGCCGCGGCGGCGGATGCGATCAGCGCCCACAGGCAAAGCGCTCGGTAGATCAGTTGGCGCATGGCGGACTCCCGAACGTGAGGCGAGGTCGATCGGCCGATTGGCAGACACGGCACATTTCGGGAGATTGTAACGATTCGCAAGCGGGCGAGGGGTGCCCCGGGGCTATATCATGCGTCCCGACAGGCTCGCCACCGTGGCAATCAGCTCCTGCGGTTCGATCGGCTTGGCAATGTGCACCTGATAGCCGGCCAGCATCGCTCGCGTGCGGTCCTCGGATCGCGCGAAGGCCGTCAGCGCGATGGCGGGAGTGCGACCTCCGTCTTCCGGAGACAGGTTGCGGACTTGGCGGATAAAGTGGTAGCCATCCAACTCGGGCATGCCGATATCGCTCACCAATACGTCGGGGCGGTGCTCGCGCAGCATGCGCAGCCCTTCCGAGGCCGATCCGGCCGTCAGCGTCTCGGCTTTGCATTGCGAGAGCACGCGGCTGATCAGCGAACGCGCGTCGGGCTCGTCGTCGACAATCAGCACTTTGACGCCTTTCAGGCTGACCTGGTCGCAGTCAAAAGGGCCGTCGCGCGACGTCCGCGGATGTTCCCGTCGCTCGTCGGTCCGGACCGGTGCCAGGGGCAAGGACACGATGAACGTCGCGCCCTGATTTTCGCCGGCGCTCTTGGCGCGCACGGAACCGCCGTGTAACTCGACCAGGTTCTTGACGATCGACAATCCCAGGCCCAGTCCGCCGTAAGAGCGCGTCGCGGAGGAATCGGCCTGGCGGAACCGTTCGAATACCAGCGGCAGGAACTCCGGCTTGATGCCGACACCGGAGTCGTGCACGGTAATTTCGACGTGCGAGTTGACACGTTCGAGCAGGACGTCGACTTTGCCGCCTTTCGGCGTGAACTTGACGGCGTTCGACAGCAGATTCCAGACGACTTGCTGAAGGCGAGTGGGATCGCCCGACACGGGACCGGCATGCGGATCCAGGATTTTTCGCAGGCGGATTCCTTTGGCGTCGGCCGAGGGGCGGATGGAGTCGATGGCCGCGTTGACAACGCTGGCCAGATCGGTCCATTGGACGTCCAATCGGACCTTGCCTGAAATGATCCGGCGCATGTCGAGCAGATCTTCGATCAACTGCGTCTGCGCGCGCGCATTCCGTTGGATGGCATCGAGCCCCTGTTCGACGTCGGCCGGTTCGAGATGTCCGGTGGCCAGCAACTGGGACCAGCCGAGGATGGCGTTCAGCGGCGTACGCAGTTCGTGGGACAGGGTGGCCAGGAACTCGTCCTTCATCAGACTGACACGTTCCGCTTCGGAGCGTGCGGCTCGTTCGGCGGAGAGCAGCTCTTCGCGTTCCGCCGCGGCCCGTTTGAGGCCTTCATAGAGCCGTGCGTTATCGATCGCGACCGCGGCCTGCGAGGCGACGCCGCTGATGATGCGTTCCGTCCGTTCGGAAAAGACGCCCGCCTGGGGATGTCCGAAGAACAGGCCCCCGATCACTTCTCCTGTCCGTGAAATAACGGGGATTGCCAGGTAGCTGCGGACCGGCAGGTGCCCCACGGGCATGCCGAAGTGTGGCGCCATGTGCCCGTAGCGAGGATCCAGCAGCACGTCGTCGCTCCGGATCACGCGTTCTCCATGAAACGTCGGTGCGAACAGGGGCGTCGCGCGCGGGTGGCCGAAACGCTCGAAGTCCTCCCGCTTCGCTCCCGACAGCGAGTACAACAGGAAGGCCTCTCCGTGTTGGTCCGTCATGTTATAGAAAAATGCTCCAAACTGGGCACCGCTCAGCTGCGTGGCCGCGTCCGTGACCGCCTGGATCAGTTCGTCCAGATCCAGCGTCGACCCCACGACCGCGCCCGTGCGGTTCAGCAACTCCAGGATCCGCGTCTCCTCGCGCAGCGCCCGTTCGACGCGCTTCACGTGATCGACGTCGGTGTTCGTGCCGAACCACCGAACGACCTCGCCTGACTCGTCTCGCAATGGGTTGACGCGCGTGAGAAACCAACGGTAGTGACCATCGGCGCCGCGCAGCAGAAACTCCATCTCGAACGGTTCACCTGTTTCCAGTGAGTAGTGCCAGCGGTCGAGCACGTTCGGGAGCATTTCCGGGTCATGGACGGATTGCCACCCCCAGCCCTCCATCTGCTCGAGTGACGTGCCGGTGTATTCGAACCAGCGCCGGTTGTACCAGAAGATATGGCCGTCCGGACTGGCCATCCAGGCCAGCTGCGAGATCGAATCGGCCAGCGTTCGCAACTCGGCTTCGCTTCGTCGCAGGGCGATCTCCGCCCGCTTCCATTCCGTGATGTCCCGCGCGATCTTCGATGCGCCAACAATCCGGCCCTCGCTGTCCCGAAGCGGCGAGACGGTGAGGGAAACGTCGATCCGGGCACCGTCTTTGCGCAGCCGCTCGGTTTCGTAGTGATCGACCCGTTCGCCGAGCCGCAGCCGTGACAAGATGACGTTCTCCTCCGGCATGCGGTCCGGCGGAAAAAGCATGATGATCGACCGGCCGATCGCCTCCTCAGCCGTGTAACCGAAGACTCGCTCGGCTCCGGCATTCCAGGTCGTAATGATGCCGTCCAGGTTCTTCGTGATAATCGCGTCGTGCGTCGACTCGACAACCGCCGCGAGTCGCCGTCGCAGATGATCGGCCGTACGCCGGTCGGTCACATCGCGAAAACTCCACACACGGCCGAAGGGCTGCTGCTGGATCGCCTGTAACTTGGAAAACGCCTCGATCTCGCGACCATCCACCAGGTGCAGAACGTCGAAGACCTCGTCCGAGACATCGGAGACCGCCTCGGTCCAGTGCCGCAGCGTGTCGGGAGCCAGCAGCTGATCCGCAACGAACTTGTGCAGCCGGCCGTCTTCGAGCGACTGAACCACTTCGGGCGGAATTCGCCACATTCGAAGAAACTGCTCGTTGAAGTCCGTAATCCGTCCTTGCTGGTCCGTGACCAGGATCGCATCCGTGGTCGCTTCCAGCGTTGCGCGGACCAGAGCCAGGGAACGTGTCAGGGCGAGGTTCTGACGTTCCAGCGATTGCAGGGCGAAGCGTAGTTCGTCGGCGGCCGGAGGTGTGGCGAGCGTGCGTTCGGCATCTTTCTCTAAGGACACGCCAGACCCCTCAACAAGTGAATAATGCGAACGCTCGCGACGGCCGCCGCGAGTTGGCTTTCTGATGTAGTCCAAGTTGTCGAAGTCAAAGCACGGACCGCGGCGGAAGGTTGATTAAGGAGTTGTCGCCCAGACGTGTCGGCCCGATTCCACAGGAGGAGGCACGCGCGCCGCACCGCGGGTTAGCAAAGGTTAGGACACCCAAACTCGGCCCCGGAAAGAGTGACTTCCCGGCCGCCTCGAGGCTTTATCCGCAAACCCACATGGCCGAGTCCGACGCGTTCCGCAACTCCTCTCCTCCGACGTTGGAGGGAGTGGCAGAGCGAGGGGGATGCGGTTTTCGGACAGAGCCCAAGTGCACTCGCAGTTACTTAGCAGCCTACGTGCCACTGAAATGTTCGCCAGGGCAGATCGATGCCGAGCACCTGCTCTCTTCATCCCAGTCTTCGCTCGCGGATCGGTCGAGGTGGCTACTGAGCCCTTCTCCTGATCTCCATGCAGTCATACTGGTCGCCTGGCCGCCACGAAGCTACGCTCGCCAGAACGTGGGGATCGCGCACGACTTGCCGTCTTGCTCGCCCGCTTTCCGGCGAAAAGGGCTACGGGAGCGAAAGGGCTATGATGGGCGGCCGGACTTCAAAGCAGTCGCGCCGGCTGGAAAATCCGGCAGACTCCAACCTTGCCGATACGTTCGCCGGATCCAGGCGTCCGCTTCCGCAGCATTCGTGGCCTTCATCTCTGCGGCATTCCAGTCGATCTTCCGGCCCAGTCGGACTGCCAAATTGCCCAGGAGAACCATTTCCGTGAACGGCCCGGCATAGTCGAAACTCGAGAGCGCCTTCGGTCCACCGCGACAGGCGGCAATCCATTCTGCGTCTTCGTTGGCGACGCGAGGCAGCGTTTTGGGCACTTCCAGAAACTGCGCGACGCGAGTGGCGGGTGTGACGATCCAGTCCAGGGAACTACGGTTAAATACCATCATCCCGTCGTCACCGACCAGCAGAAGGTCCCAACGGCTGGGTGCGTCGATGGTTTCATCATCTCGCTTCTTTCGCTTCTTCGGTTTGTTCTTGAGTGGCGATGTCGCGGGCCCCGGCTGGCCGCCTGGGGCCCGTTGCGCCTCGGCGGTGGCCTGGGCGAGCAAGTCATAGGGTGCATTTTGGCGCCCGTCGCGAGAGCCGTCGTACCACACGAATTTCACGGCCGGCTGTGCAACCGCTGCCTTCGGTCCCACCGCCGCTCCGCGATCACCCCCTCCCACGGACTGGCGAGCCGCAAAGTGATACGTGATTGTCGACCAGTCCGGACCGGTCTCCGCGGTCGCTCCGGCTGACTCGGCCTCCACCGACATGGGCGTGCCCAGGTCCAGTGCCCAGTACGGCATATCCATGATGTGGCACGCCATGTCGCCCAGCGCGCCGGTGCCAAAATCCCACCAGCCGCGCCAGGCGAACGGGACGTAACAGGGGCTGTAATCACGCTGCGGAGCGGGCCCGAGCCACAGGTCCCAATCGAGTTCCGCAGGCATCGTCGCGCGGGGCATTTTGTCGCGGTCTGCCACTGCGGCACCGCCCTGCGGCCAGATCGGTCGATTCGTCCAGGCATGGACCTCGCGCACCGGCCCCACAATGCCGGCCCGCACGAGTTCCACCGCGCGGCGAATCGGTTCGCCGGCATGCGCCTGGTTGCCCATCTGCGTTTGAACTCCGAAGTACGCCGCGCCCTCGGCCATGCGCCGCGCCTCGTAGATCGAGTGCGTCAGCGGCTTCTGACAATAGACGTGCTTGCCCAGCGACATAGCCATCAGCGCAGCGACCGCATGAGTGTGGTCCGGCGTGCTGACCGTCACTGCGTCAATTCCCTTCTCCTTTTCGAGCATGACGCGGAAGTCGCGGTAGACCTTGGCTTGCGGGAAGTTCACGAACGTCTCGGCGGCGCGACGCTGGTCGACGTCGCATAATGCCACGAACGTGCCGCCGGCTTCGGTCACGTCTTTCACCTCTCCCGCACCCTTCCCGCCCACACCGATGCCTGCGACGTAGAACCGTTCGTTCGCACCCCACACACGTCGCGGAATGTAGGTAAAGGCGAATGCTGAGGACGCGGCAGCCACAAACGTACGCCGGTGAATGCGCGGGGTTCGCATAGCAGATTCCTTGCGAGTGGCTCGGTAGACGGAAGAGTTAACCTGGGTCGGTAGTGTACCGGACGCGCGGTAGCTTGCCCACATACAAGGGTGGACCACTGTACCGGTCTGTGGGAATCCGGCCTGTGACCTGAAGTTCGCTTTGTCATAGTGGCACATCTTCTGCACGACCTTACACGACTCGCATCGTTCAACCCCGGGAGTCCACGCTGGACTTGGAATCATGGATGAAGCTCACGACGTGCCACGCGGCCAGACCACGCGCCGGCGAACCGGACTGGCCCAGCCTTGGCTCGTCTCGGTCGGCGCCGCCACGATGCTGGGCATGCTGGGCGGGCTCGGCGTCTTCACGTTCGGTTACGGCGACGGCGCCGCGTATCTCGGCAACAACCCGGCCACCTGTGCGAATTGCCACGTGATGCAGGGGCACTACGATGCGTGGATCAAGTCGAGCCATCACGACGTGGCCACCTGTAACGATTGCCACCTGCCGCACCATCCGATCCTCAAGTGGGTCACGAAGGCGGACAACGGTTTCTTTCACTCACTCGCCTTCACGACGAATCAGTTTCACGAGCCCATTGAGATCAAAGATCGAAATCGCCGCGTGACCCAGGACGCTTGTCTCTACTGCCATGCCGAGTTCGTCAACGCGATGTTGCCGGCGAAACCGCACGGCGACATGCAACTCTGCATCCATTGCCACGAAGGCGTCGGGCACGCTCAGCGCTAGGGCCTCGCTTCGCACCAATGCAGGAGATTTGTACGTCATGCACGGGAAAAAGGATGCCCCGGCTCCACGGGCGAGCCATCGAGGGACGATCGGGCTGATGGCCATCGTGTTCGTCGTCGCTGCCACCGCGACACTGCTGGTCACCTGGGTGCTCGTGGTGATGTTCAGCCGCAAGCAAGAGGCGAGGCAGCCGTTTGTCCGAGTCGTCGAGGTGAACGAGGTCTCGACGGATGCTCAGCCGTGGGGATTGAGTTGGCCGCACCATTACGATGGCTGGAAAGCCACGGCCGGCGACAAATTCTATGGCGGCAGCAGCGCGCTGCCCGAGAGTAAGCTCGAGAAATCTCCGTGGCTGCGACGCTTGTACGCGGGATATGCGTTCAGCCTCGACTACCGGGAAGCGCGCGGGCACGCCTATATGCTCTACGACCAGAACGTAACCGAACGCGTTACCAAGAAGCCGCAATCCGGTGCGTGCCTCCACTGCCACGCGTCGACGACGGTCTTGTACCGCAAGGTGGGCCTCGAGGCCCTGGGGCAGCCGGCGGGCAACGCGGAGCTGGCTAGCGCCTTCAATATGCCCGCCGTGGTGCGTGGTTTCACGGAACTGAGCCGCAAGCCTTACCAGGAGGTACTGGACCTGCTGCGGTCCATGCCGGACGGCACGCCGGGAGAGAACGAGCCCGAGTTTCCGGCCGCACCGCGAGGCGGCTTTACCGGCGAGTTTGCCGGCCACCCGGTGACGGACGATCCCGCGCACCCGGGTGAAGCCCATCCGGTCACGTGCATCGACTGCCACGATCCCGAGTCGATGTCGATCCGTGTGACGCGCCCCGGTTTCGTCGCCGGCATCGCAGCCCTCGCCACCAGCGACGCCGGCGTCCCGCATCTGCCCAGCATCGAGCGCTGGAGGCGCGGAAATAAATCGAAACCTTACGATCCGAATCGTGACGCCTCACGCCAAGAAATGCGTTCGTTCGTCTGCGGACAGTGCCACGTGGAATACTATTGCGGCGACAAGATGACCCTGACGTTTCCCTGGGGACACGGGCTACGCATGGATGACCTGGAACGCCACTGGGAACGGACAGAGTTCGCGGAAGGCCAGAAGTTTTTTGACTACAAACATGGTGAGACCGGGGCAGAGGTCTTCAAAGTACAGCACCCCGAGTTCGAGTTGTGGAGCCAGGGCGTCCATGCCCGCAGCGGAGTAAGCTGCGCGGATTGCCACATGCCGTACATGCGGCAGGGAGCCATGAAGGTAAGCAGCCACAACGTACGGAGTCCGTTGCAGAACCTGAACACGTCCTGCCAGACATGTCATCATGTCCGCGAGGACGAACTGCGCCAGAAGGTCGAGACGATCCAGAACCGCACGCTCCATCTGCTGGACCGCGCCGCCCATGCCATGACGGATATGCTCGACGCAATCCGCGAGGCCAAGGCCGCGGGGGCCGACGAGTCGAAACTCAAGGACGTCTATGCTTTGCAGCGCAAAGCCATGTGGCGGATCGACTTTGTCAGCAGCGAAAACTCACGCGGGTTTCACGCCGATCAGGAATCGGCCCGCATCCTCGCGGAATCCATCGACTATAGTCGGCAGGCGCAGACGGCCGCTCTCCGCTTGCGGGCGCCGGACGCGCCGAGCACGGCGGAGTTGCCCGTCGAACCCGTCCACGGAGTCACGCCCAAATAGAGAAGCCGCAGGTTCATCGAGTTTCCGCGATCGTCACGAAAGGGAAGCGGCACTAGCCGAAGAGATCCACGAGGGGCTCGCCGGCTTCCAGGATCGGGATCGGGCGTCCCAGCGTGTCGCGCACGTACTTGTGCTGCGGGACGCCGAGCGCATGAAACACGGTTGCCGCGAGCGACTCGGGGCTGACCGCACCGTCAGCCGGCCAGGCCGCATCCCGATCCGATCGCCCGTAGCAGACTCCGCCTCGAATTCCAGCACCCGCAAGCAATGCCGGGAAACAATAGCTCCAATGTCCCCGTCCCCATTGTGGTGTGTCCGGCTTGGGCGTGCGCCCCATCTCGCCCACACAGACGACGAGTGTCTCGTCGAGCAAGCCCCGTTCGCTCATGTCCTCGAGTAACGCCGACAAGGTCTGATCCAGTCCGGGAAGCAGGTACTTACCCACATCGTCCGACGTGCGATGGCTGTCCCAGCTGTACCCATCTGGACAGTCCCACAATACCGTCACGAACCGAGCGCCGGCCTCGAGCATACGACGTCCCATTAAGGCCGATTGCCCGAACAGGTGCCGGCCGTACCGGTCGCGCAGCGCCGGCGACTCGCGACGAATGTCAAACGCTGCCCGCATCCGATCGGACGTGACCAGATCCACGGCCTTTGCGCGGAAACGGTCGTAGTCCGAGACGGCACGAACTGTCTCGAGCCCCCGCCGCGCTTGATCGTACTGCGCGAGCAGCCCAATTCGCCCGTGCGTCCGTTCCAGCGTGATGCCCTCCCGCTGCTCGCATCCCTGGACCTGAAAGTCGAGTTCCTCGTCGGCACAGTCCCGGAAGTAGGGGTTGTCCGTCTTGTTGCGTTTCGCAATCTTCGTGGCCAGCGGGTTGTACGAGCGACCGAGCCAGCCCGCGTATTGGCCCGAGCGATCGTAGCCTTGGATGTGTCCGAGCGGGTTGGGCAGGTAGACGTAGCTGGGAAAGTCACGCCGCTGCTCGGGCGGACGCTCCGCATCCGCTAACTGGTCGAGATACTCGACGACCGAACCCATCGCCGGCCAGTCTTTTTCGGTGGCATCCACCCCGGCCGCACCGCGCTGAGCGGGCGGCAGAGGATGTCCCGTCTGGATGTAGTGGCAGGCGTTATGGTCATTGTGGGGATGGGTGACCGTGCGGATGACCGCGTACTTGTCGGACAAAGTGGCCAGCTTCGGAAGCTTCTCGCAGATCAACAGCCCCGGCGTCCGAGCGGCAATGGGCTGATACGGCCCGCGAATCGTCGTCGGCGCGTCCGGCTTCATGTCGAATGTTTCGAGCTGGCTGGGTCCGCCAAACAGAAACAGGAATAGAACCGACCTCGCCCGCGGACGTTTCAGGCTGCCCGCTTCCTCCGCGGCCAGCAGACGAGGCAGACTGGTGCCGAACAGCCCGGCTCCTGCCGCCTGCAACATCCGGCGGCGCGTCAGGCCGCTGCACACACGCAAGGGACTACCGTCAATGGCGAGCATCCTTGGTCTCCGTAATTCAGCTGGCTCCTCCAGCTGCGGGTTAAACGAGTTTCCGCGAAAGTCACGAACGGCTATCCGACCAGCTCGGTCCGATCACGTACCGGCTGGACATAGTGATACAGCGCCAGCAGATTGTCCATAAAGGTGACATGCGAGCCGTCCGCCTGCAACAAAATTGCGGTCGCGTCATCCAGCCGTAGATTGTCGGACGACAACTCCGTGAGCTGGGACCGGAGCTGCGCAAGGAGATTTGCCGGACGCGACGTGTCCAATTCGCCGACTATCCGCAGGAGCCCCTCCGGCCCCAGCAGTTTGCCGTCCCGGTCGCGGCACTCCGTAAACGCGTCGCTGACGCATAGTACCATGTCGCCGGCCGCGAGCCGGGTCTGACACTGGGTGTAATCGGCGCTGCCCGCGACGCCCAAGGGCACGTCGGCCAACCCTTCCGTCGGCGCGCCGACGGCCAGTTCGCGGGCGAGCATCCAGCGTCCTGTCTTCGCCCGGTAAAGCAAGGCATCCGGGTGCCCCGCATTGCTGAACTGCAGCGACTGATTGGGAGCGAAAAACGTGCAGACCACGGCGGTCGCAAAATGCTGCTCGCGAGCCAGCTCCGAGAACTGGCGATTCATGGCCCGCACGAATTGCCGCTGATCAAACAAGTTGATGTTCTGCCGCATGAGATCGCGCAGGCCGGTGGCCACCCCGGCCACGTGTTCCCCGTGGCCGCTGACATCCGCCAGGAGCAAACGTGTGATGCGCCCCGAGGCGCACGAGGAAACGTAGTACACGTCGCCGCCCGACACGGCTCCCTCGCTCGGATGGCTGTGCAACCACAAATGCAGTCCCGGGGTCCGGAACTGACGGTCGATGCGCGCATTCCCACCCCAAATCTCCATACATTGCATCCGTTCGGTCGTGGGATTTTTTTCCATCGTTCTCACCTGGGTGAAAATCACGGCGAAGATCAGTCTGAACTCAATAGCTCCGAAATCCGAATCCGCCAGCAAGCATCGGACCGATGCTTCGCCCGGTCCTCGCCGGCCAAAGCATAAATGTGATCCTGACAAGCGACGAGACTGGTGAGCGATGCGAGCGGCACCGGCATCGCCGGAGAAAATCGATCGGACAGCGTGTCATAGAGATAGCCGGTCGCCAGGAATTCGTCCGGATTCGTCCCATAGCCTCCTGCCACATAGATCCGCCGCTCGTCCAGCGACACAGCGGCCAGTCCGCGGACCGTCCGAGGATAGGCCGATCGCGGCTGCCAGGTGTCGCCAGTGCCCTCGCACAAGAATGCGTTGGCGACGTTATGCACCTGCATGTCGGCCCGCTTGAGCCATCCGCCTCCGACTGCAATCGTCCTTCCTCCGGCACTGGCGACCGCCGGTATGCCTACTCCCGCGGGCAAGCCGGGTAGCCGGGCGATCACCGAGCTCTCGCCCGTAGCCAAGTCCACGGCGCGCACGGCCGAGGTTACCTGCCCCCAATCGTCCGGATCGGGCGTTCCGCCAACCAGTAGCAATCGGCTGCCGCGGAGGAACGCTCCCGCGTAAACGACCGGCTCGGATAGCTCGGCAACGCGTCGAATCCGCAACTGCTCGTCCACCCGATAGATCTCGCGCCGTCCGCGCTCACCGTCGGCGCCCCCCGCCAGATACAACTGTTGACCATCGCCGGTGCAGGCGGCATACGCCAGAGGATGCGGCAACCGTCCTGCTGCCGTCCATTTTCCGGACGCCGGCTCGAATACCCAGACGGTATCCAGCCAACGCTTCGTCTCGTCGCGCCAATTCGTACCGCCGAGGACCACGATGCGGTCGCCGATTGGCCCCGCCATGAAACCGCCATTGGGCTCTGGCAGCGGCGCAATCCGCTCCCACTCAGCGCGTACCAAAACACTGGACGTCATCAGAATCATCATTGCGAGAAAAATGGAATTGGAGGGCATGGAGTAGGTTGCCGGGGGTTAGGGGGTTAGGGGGTTAGGCGGTAGGCGTTTAGGCTGTAGGCTGTAGGGGTTTAGGCTGTAGGCTGTAGGCCGGTGTGCAGGGTAATGCGGAATGGCGGGAGATCAGTTTAGCGTGTGGAGGCTGTCGCGTCGTGCTATAGCCCAAAGCCTTACCCCCCTACGCCTACAGCCTAACCCCCTACAGCCTGACCCCCTACAGACTACAGCCTACACCACCTTGTCAGGGGGTGTTTGGCTCCCGTAAGATGATCGCCCATCCGAGGGGATTGCGAGATGCGGGATCATCGAAAACTGCGGGCATTTCAACTGGCCGATCAACTGGCGCTGGCAATCTACATGTGCACGGCCGGCTTTCCTCGTCACGAGCAATTCGGCCTGACCGCTCAGCTGCGTCGGGGCGCGATCTCGGTCCCGTCAAACATCGTGGAGGGATGTGCGCGCCGTTCGACAGCCGAGTATGTGC